>NZ_MUFR01000024.1:0-57565 GCF_001996185.1 Salinivibrio costicola subsp. alcaliphilus | reverse complement strand
TCCACAGTTCTACTTCCGTACAACTGACGTGACCGGTACTATCGAACTGCCAGAAGGCGTTGAGATGGTTATGCCTGGTGACAACATCAAGATGGTTGTAACGCTTATCGCCCCAATCGCGATGGACGAAGGCCTACGTTTCGCTATCCGTGAAGGTGGCCGTACTGTAGGCGCTGGTGTTGTTGCCAACATCGTTGAATAATGATTTGACGAAACACTAGTAAAAAGGGCATCATTTGATGCCCTTTTTCTGCGTTTGACACTCCTATTGGCGTAATTTTCGCCACTCGTGGTCGGTCAGCGCGGACTTTAGTGATCGTATCACCCTCTAACGAGAGATAAGATCACCACGTGCCTTGCAGAATACTGACCGTATGCTGTTATAGGCACTGCCGTCTATGTAGACTTGTTACAGGTAGAATGTATGAAAGCGAACGCTGAGACCCAATCCGGTTCGATGGACATCCTCAAGTGGGGTGTTGTTTTTGTCCTATTGGCCGCAGCCGTGGTAGGGAATAGCCTGTACAGTGATGTGTCTGTAGTAGTGCGAGCTGCTGCTGTAGTGGTGCTGGTTGCCGCTGCTGGCGGTGTGGCTGCACTCACGATGAAAGGAAAAGCTGCGATCACGTTTGCACGCGAATCGCGTATGGAAGTGCGTAAAGTCATTTGGCCTACGCGCCAGGAGACTTTGCAAACCTCTCTCATCGTTCTGGCTGTTACTGTCGTTATGGCGCTCATCTTGTGGGGCGTTGACGGAATCATGGTCCGTCTAGTCCGCCTAATCACTGGCGTGTGAGGTAAAAGTACATGAGCGAAGCTCCCAAAAAACGTTGGTATGTGGTTCAGGCTTTCTCTGGTTTTGAAAGCCGTGTGGCGCAATCATTGCGCGAACATATCAAGATGCACGAAATGGAAGACTATTTCGGGGAAGTATTGGTGCCAACCGAAGAAGTGGTTGAAATGCGCCAAGGTCAACGTCGTAAAAGCGAACGTAAATTCTTCCCAGGTTATGTGCTCGTCCAAATGGTGATGAACGATGAGTCGTGGCACCTAGTACGTGGTGTGCCACGTGTGATGGGCTTTATCGGCGGCACCTCTGATCGCCCAGCTCCAATTTCTGATAAAGAAGCGGACTCTATCCTCAATCGCCTTGAAAAAGCGAGTGAGTCTCCGGTGCATAAAACCGTATTTGAAGCAGGTGAAGTGGTACGCGTTACTGAAGGCCCATTTGCAGACTTTAACGGCGTGGTTGAACAAGTCGACTACGATAAAAACCGCCTTAAAGTTTCAGTGTCTATCTTCGGCCGTGCAACACCGGTAGAGCTTGAATTTGGCCAGGTAGAAAAAACCTGATCAAAAAAGCACCGCTAACGGTTGGCAAGGGCGCGAAATTTGACTATAATTTCGCGCCCTTTTGTTAAACGGGAAGTCTGTCGCAAGATAGACGTTAGTACCCAAAATTAGGTAATTGAATAATGGCTAAGAAAGTACAAGCTTACATCAAGCTGCAGGTTGCAGCGGGTGCAGCTAACCCATCGCCACCGGTTGGTCCTGCTCTAGGTCAACATGGTGTGAACATCATGGAGTTCTGTAAAGCGTTTAACGCGAAGACTGAATCTATCGAGAAAGGTCTACCAACTCCTGTTGTTATCACTGTATATAGTGACCGTTCTTTCACCTTCGTAACCAAGACCCCACCAGCGGCGATTCTGCTTAAGAAAGCAGCCGGTGTTAAGTCTGGTTCAGGTCGTCCGAACACTGAAAAAGTGGGTACCGTTACTGACGCTCAGATCCAAGAGATCGCAGAAACCAAAGCGGCAGACATGACGGGTGCGGACGTCGAAGCGATGAAACGCTCCATTGCGGGTACTGCCCGTTCAATGGGCCTGAACGTAGAGGGTTAAGACAATGGCTAAAATGACTAAGCGCATGCGCGTAATCCGCGAAAAAGTTGATGTGACCAAAGAGTACGACATCAACGAAGCCGTTGCTCTACTTAAGGAACTGGCGACTGCAAAATTTGTTGAAAGTGTTGATGTTTCTGTCAACCTTGGCATCGATGCACGTAAATCAGACCAAAACGTTCGTGGTGCAACTGTACTGCCGAACGGTACTGGCCGTGATATCCGTGTTGCAGTATTCACCCAAGGTGCGAATGCAGACGCTGCGAAAGAAGCGGGTGCAGATATCGTGGGTATGGAAGATCTTGCTGAGCAAGTGAAGAAAGGCGAAATGAACTTTGACGTTGTCGTCGCTTCACCAGACGCAATGCGCGTTGTTGGCCAGCTAGGTACTATCCTAGGTCCACGCGGCCTGATGCCAAACCCGAAAGTAGGTACTGTAACTCCTAACGTTGCTGAAGCGGTTAAGAACGCGAAAGCAGGTCAGGTTCGTTATCGTAACGATAAGAACGGTATCGTTCATACTACTATCGGTAAAGTAGACTTTGACGCTGACAGCCTAAAAGAGAACCTTGAAGCGCTGTTGGTTGCACTGAAGAAGGCGAAGCCAACTTCAGCAAAAGGTACTTTCATTAAGAAAGTTAGCCTGTCGACCACTATGGGTGCTGGTGTTTCATTAGACCAGAACTCTTTGGACGCAAGCGTTAACTAATTGCGACAAGCGAGCGAGTAGTTTATACTCTCTCGCTTGGCAATTTTATGGCTGAGTTTGCTGCGGCAAACTTCGTCCAAGACCGTAGGTGTTCATAGCGAACTTAATCTCTCCTACGTAGACGGTGCCAGAACATGATAGATTTTCGTCTTTCTTGGATCTGCACCGTAAAAGCTCTCTCTACGCTATGTGGGGAGTGGTGTTAAACAATCCAGGAGCAAATCCAAATGGCTTTAAACCTTCAAGACAAAAAAGCAATTGTTGCTGAAGTCAACGAAGCTGCCAGTGGTGCCCTGTCTGCAGTAGTTGCTGATTCTCGCGGTGTAACCGTGGATGCGATGACTTCTCTACGTAAACAAGCGCGTGAAGCGGGCGTTTTCATGAAAGTTGTTCGTAATACACTGGCTCGCCGTGCAGTTGAAGGCACAGACTACGAGTGTCTGAAAGACACTTTTGTTGGCCCAACTCTGATTGCGTTTTCTAACGAGCACCCAGGTGCTGCTGCGCGTCTTTTTAAAGACTTCGCTAAAGAAAACAACGAGTTTGAGGTTAAATCTGCTGCATTCGAAGGCGTGATCACTGACCCAGAGGTATTGGCGACACTGCCAACGTACGACGAAGCAATTGCACGCCTAATGATGGGCTTGAAAGAAGCTTCTGCCGGCAAGCTGGTTCGTACTATCGCCGCTGTTCGCGACCAAAAAGACGCGGCCTAATTGCCCGCTTAATCTGGTTGCTTAATCCTTTTATTGTTGACTTTAAAGAGAATTGTTATGTCTATCACTAACGAGCAAATCCTAGACGCAATTGCAGACATGTCTGTAATGCAAGTTGTTGAGCTTATCGAAGCTATGGAAGAAAAATTCGGCGTATCAGCTGCAGCAGCAGTTGTTGCTGGTGGTGCTGGCGAAGGCGCAGCGGCTGAAGAGCAAACCGAATTTGACGTTATCCTGAAAGAAGCTGGTGCGAACAAAGTATCAGTAATCAAAGCGGTACGTGGCGCAACTGGTCTAGGCCTGAAAGAAGCGAAAGCGCTTGTTGACGGCGCGCCAGCACCTCTGAAAGAAGGTGTTGAGAAAGAAGAAGCTGAAGCGCTTAAAGCTCAGCTAGAAGAAGCTGGTGCTTCTGTTGAAGTTAAGTAATTTATACTTAATTTCCTAGCCTGAAAGGGCATTGGCTGGTGGCTAGAAAGCCACCGGCCTTTTTGCGCTGTAGGGCAGTAGTGAAATTTCCACCCCGTTTTATCACTGCTGACCATGCAAAAAAGATCAAAGCACGCGCTTTGATTTTCCTACACTAAACGGTGGTTGTTTAGTCACTGTCCTTGTTTTATCGGACAGTTTGGGTCACTTATCAGCGAGCTGAGGAACCCTATGGTTTACTCTTATACCGAGAAAAAGCGTATCCGTAAGGATTTTGGTAAGCGTCCTCAAGTTCTGGACGTGCCATACTTGCTGTCGATCCAGCTTGAATCTTTTAAGAACTTTATCGAGCAGGATCCAGAAGGGCAATACGGTCTTGAAGCTGCCTTTCGCTCTGTTTTTCCAATTCAGAGCTACAACGGCAATTCCGAGCTGCAATACGTTAGCTATCGTCTCGGTGAGCCAGTTTTCGATGTCAAAGAATGCCAAATTCGTGGCGTAACCTATTCGGCCCCACTGCGCGTGAAACTGCGCTTGGTGATGTTTGATAAGGAAGCCCCGGCTGGTACCGTAAAAGACATCAAAGAACAAGAAGTCTATATGGGCGAAATTCCGCTCATGACTGAAAATGGTACCTTTGTCATCAATGGTACTGAGAGGGTTATCGTATCCCAGCTGCACCGTAGTCCGGGCGTCTTTTTCGACAGCGATAAGGGTAAAACCCACTCCTCAGGAAAAGTGCTATATAACGCACGCGTGATCCCATACCGTGGTTCATGGTTGGATTTCGAATTTGATCCTAAGGATATCGTATACGTTCGTATCGATCGTCGTCGTAAGCTGCCGGCTTCTATTATTCTGCGTGCGCTGGAATACACAACTGAAGAGATCTTGGATCTATTCTTCGAAAAAGTCGTTTTCGAAGTGAAGGGCAAATCTCTGGTGATGGAGTTGGTGCCTGATCGTCTACGTGGCGAAACGGCAAATTTCGACATTGAAGCCGACGGTAAAGTTTACGTTGAGCAAGGCCGTCGAATTACCGCGCGTCATATCCGTCAGTTGACGAAAGATAACGTTGATCACATCGAAGTGCCGGTGGAGTATATTGCGGGCAAGATTTCTGCACGTGAATATATCAACCAGGAAACTGGCGAAGTGATTGTCTCGGCTAACCAAGAGTTAAGTCTGGAGACACTGGCGCAGTTGTCGCAAGCAGGTCACAAACGTATCGAAACCCTGTTCACTAATGACCTGGATCACGGCCCGTACATGTCAGATACCCTGCGTATCGACAATACAACGGATCGCTTGACGGCGTTAGTTGAAATTTACCGCATGATGCGTCCTGGTGAGCCACCAACGCGTGAAGCGGCAGAGCAACTGTTCGAAAGTCTGTTCTTCTCAGACGATCGCTACGACCTATCATCTGTGGGTCGTATGAAGTTTAACAGCTCTCTGGGTCGTGATGATCTGACTGGCCCAGGCGTTCTGAGCAAAGAAGACATTATCGAGGTGATGCGTAAACTCATCCATATCCGAAATGGTATTGGTGAAGTTGATGACATTGATCACCTGGGTAACCGTCGTATTCGCTCTGTGGGCGAAATGGCAGAAAACCAGTTCCGTGTAGGTCTAGTACGTGTAGAGCGTGCAGTAAAAGAGCGTTTGAGCTTGGGCGATCTCGACAGTGTGATGCCACAAGACTTAATTAACGCTAAGCCTATCTCTGCGGCAGTTAAAGAGTTCTTTGGCTCTTCACAGCTGTCACAGTTTATGGACCAAAATAACCCGTTGTCAGAAGTGACGCACAAACGTCGTATTTCTGCATTGGGTCCAGGCGGTCTGACGCGTGAGCGTGCAGGTTTCGAAGTGCGTGACGTTCATGCCACCCACTACGGTCGTCTGTGTCCGATTGAAACACCGGAAGGACCGAACATTGGTCTGATTAACTCACTGTCTGCCTTTGCACGTTGTAATGGCTACGGCTTCCTAGAAACACCTTACCGTAAAGTCGTTGACGGTAAAGTGACCGATCAAATTGATTATTTGTCAGCGATCGAAGAAGGTCACTACGTGATTGCGCAGGCGAACGCTGCGTTGAACGAAGATGGCTCCTTCACTGATGAACTGATCACCGCGCGTGAAACCGGTGAGTCAGGCTTGCACCCACGTGATCATGTCCAGTACATGGACGTTGCGACCAACCAGGTCGTATCGGTGGCAGCCTCACTGATCCCGTTCCTTGAGCATGATGATGCTAACCGTGCCTTGATGGGCGCGAACATGCAACGTCAGGCGGTGCCGACACTGCGCGCGCAAAAGCCGCTCGTGGGAACAGGTATCGAGCGTAATGTGGCGGTTGACTCGGGTGTGACAGCGGTAGCGAAACGCGGTGGTACCATTCAGTCGGTCGACGCATCACGTATCGTGGTGAAAGTGAATGAAGATGAGTTGGTATCAGGCGAAGCGGGTATCGATATCTACAGCTTGGTGAAATACACACGTTCAAACCAGAACACCTGTATTAATCAGCGTCCAACTGTGATGCCAGGCCATGAAGTCGCCAAAGGTGACGTCTTGGCTGATGGACCATCAACCGATTTGGGTGAGCTGGCACTCGGCCAGAACATGCGCATCGCGTTTATGCCGTGGAATGGTTATAACTTTGAGGATTCCATCCTTATTTCTGAGCGTGTGGCTCAGGAAGATCGTTTAACCACTATTCACATTCAAGAGCTTTCTTGTGTGGCGCGTGATACCAAGCTGGGCAGTGAAGAAATTACCGCGGATATTCCAAACGTGGGTGAAGCGGCACTGTCTAAGCTGGATGAATCTGGGGTTGTGTATATCGGGGCCGAAGTCAAAGGCGGCGATATCATGGTCGGTAAAGTGACGCCAAAAGGCGAAACACAACTGACGCCAGAGGAGAAGCTACTACGAGCAATCTTTGGCGAAAAAGCCTCTGACGTAAAAGATTCATCATTGCGTGTTCCTAATGGTGTATCTGGTACGGTTATCGATGTGCAAGTCTTTACTCGCGATGGCGTTGAAAAAGACAAACGTGCACTCGAAATCGAAGAAATGCAGCTGAAAGAAGCCAAAAAAGACCTAACCGAGGAGTTCTCTATCCTTGAAGGTGGTCTGATGGCACGTGTTCGCACACTGCTTTCTCAAGCCGGTTACACTGATAGTCAATTAGCCAGCATGGATCGTCAGACCATGTTGACGCAGACACTAGACGACGAAGCACAGCAAACGCAGCTAGAACAGCTTGCCGAGCAGTACGACGAAATCAAAGCTGACTTTGACAAGAAGTTTGACACCAAACGTCGCAAGATCACCCAAGGTGATGACCTTGCGCCAGGCGTGTTGAAGATCGTTAAAGTGTACCTTGCGGTTAAACGTCGCATCCAGCCAGGTGATAAAATGGCTGGTCGTCACGGTAACAAAGGTGTTATCTCGAAGATCAACCCGATCGAAGATATGCCTTACGACGAATCTGGTGAACCCGTCGACTTAGTGCTGAACCCGTTGGGTGTACCTTCGCGTATGAACATCGGTCAGATCCTAGAAACACACTTGGGTCTGGCAGCGAAAGGGATTGGTGACAAGATCAACCGCATGCTCAAAGAGCAGCAAGAACTAGCGAAATTCCGTGAGTTCTTGCAGAAGGTTTACGATCTCGGTGATACCCGTCAGAAAGTGGACATTAGCCAACTGACTGACGAAGAAGTACGCACCTTAATCGGAAACCTGCGTGATGGTCTGCCGACAGCGTCTCCTGTCTTTGACGGTGCGCCTGAACCAATTGTTAAAGAACTACTGAAATTGGGTGATCTGCCTGAGTCTGGTCAGCTTGACTTGTACGATGGCCGCACTGGTGAGAAGTTTGAGCGTCCGGTAACCGTGGGTTACATGTACATGCTGAAACTGAACCACTTGGTTGACGACAAGATGCACGCCCGTTCAACCGGTTCTTACAGCTTGGTGACGCAGCAACCGTTGGGTGGTAAGGCTCAGTTCGGTGGTCAGCGCTTCGGTGAGATGGAAGTTTGGGCTCTGGAAGCATACGGTGCTGCCTATACCCTACAAGAAATGCTCACCGTGAAGTCGGATGACGTTAATGGCCGTACTAAGATGTATAAAAACATCGTAGATGGCGACCATCGTATGGAGCCGGGCATGCCGGAATCTTTCAACGTATTGCTGAAAGAAATCCGCTCGTTGGGTATCAACATCGAGCTGGAAGACGAGTAAGCCTCGAGCTACTCTCTCCGGTAAGAATATGAAGGCGCTGCCTGTCAGCGCCTTTATGGGTCAACTCCTCACAGGAGCCGATTGTGAAAGACTTACTTAAGTTTCTGAAAGCACAACATAAGACCGAAGAATTTGACTCGATCAAAATCGGTCTTGCCTCACCGGACATGATTCGTTCATGGTCGTTTGGTGAAGTGAAAAAGCCAGAAACCATCAACTACCGTACCTTTAAGCCTGAACGTGACGGTTTGTTCTGTGCACGTATCTTTGGCCCGGTCAAAGACTATGAGTGTCTTTGTGGTAAGTATAAGCGCCTCAAGCACCGCGGCGTCATTTGTGAAAAATGTGGCGTTGAAGTCACTCAGACCAAAGTGCGCCGTGAGCGCATGGGTCACATTGAGCTTGCTTCTCCTGTTGCCCACATTTGGTTCCTGAAGTCGCTGCCATCGCGCATCGGCTTGTTGATGGACATGCCACTGCGTGACATCGAACGTGTGCTTTACTTTGAGTCGTATATTGTTATTGAACCAGGCATGACCAGCCTAGAGCGCGGTCAGATGATGTCTGAAGAACAATATTTAGACGCACTTGAAGAGTGGGGCGACGAATTTGACGCGCGCATGGGCGCAGAAGCAGTCAAAGCACTGCTCGCGAACATGGATCTGTCGGTTGAGACAGAGCAAATGCGTGAACAGCTCGAAGAGACGAACTCTGAGACCAAGCGTAAGAAGATCACCAAGCGTTTGAAGCTGGTTGAGTCCTTCTTACAATCAGGTAACAACCCTGAGTGGATGATTTTGACCGTGCTGCCTGTGTTGCCGCCCGATCTGCGTCCATTGGTCCCGTTGGATGGTGGTCGTTTTGCGACCTCGGATCTCAACGACCTGTACCGCCGTGTGATTAACCGTAACAACCGCTTGAAGCGTCTACTTGATCTTGCTGCGCCAGATATCATCGTGCGTAACGAAAAGCGTATGCTGCAAGAGTCTGTCGATGCCATGCTGGATAACGGCCGTCGTGGTCGCGCCATTACCGGCTCGAACAAGCGTCCGCTGAAATCACTGGCTGACATGATCAAAGGTAAGCAGGGGCGTTTCCGTCAGAACCTGCTGGGTAAACGTGTTGATTACTCTGGCCGTTCGGTGATTACCGTGGGTCCATACTTGCGTCTGCATCAGTGTGGTCTGCCAAAGAAAATGGCACTAGAGCTGTTTAAACCGTTTATCTACGGCAAGCTTGAGACTCGTGGTCTAGCGACTACTATCAAAGCCGCTAAGAAGATGGTTGAGCGCGAAGAAGCGGTCGTATGGGATATCTTGGATGATGTCATCCGTGAACACCCAGTGATGCTTAACCGTGCACCAACACTTCACCGTTTGGGTATCCAAGCGTTTGAACCTGTGCTTATCGAAGGTAAAGCGATCCAGCTGCACCCGTTGGTGTGTGCGGCGTATAACGCTGACTTCGATGGTGACCAAATGGCTGTTCACGTGCCGCTAACGCTGGAAGCTCAGCTGGAAGCGCGTGCGTTGATGATGTCAACCAACAACATTCTGTCGCCAGCGTCTGGTGACCCTATCATCGTTCCGTCGCAGGACGTGGTATTGGGTCTCTATTATATGACCCGTGAAAAGGTCAACGGCAAAGGCGAAGGCATGTACCTGGCTGGTCCAGGTGAAGCAGAAAAAGTATACCGTACCGGTCATGCTGAACTGCACAGCCGTGTAAAAGTACGTATCAAGCAAATCGACATCGATGAGATGGGTACACGCACGGAAAAAGTGTCCTTGGTGGATACCACCGTGGGCCGTGCCATGCTGTGGACCATTGTTCCTAACGGCTTGCCGTATGACTTGGTGAACCAGCCATTAGGTAAAAAGCAAATTTCTAACTTGCTAAACACCTGCTACCGCAAGCTGGGTCTGAAAGATACCGTTATCTTCGCTGACCAAATTATGTACACAGGTTTTGCGTATTCAGCGCTGTCGGGCACGTCTGTCGGTATCGACGACATGGTGATCCCACAAGCGAAGTACGACTTGATCGAAGCTGCTGAAGCTGAAGTCGCGGAAATTCAAGAGCAGTTCCAGTCAGGCCTAGTGACGGCCGGCGAGCGCTATAACAAAGTGATCGATATCTGGGCGGCCGCGAACGAACAAGTTGCCAAAGCGATGATGGATAACCTGTCTACCGAGACAGTGATTAACCGTGATGGCGAAGAAGAAACGCAAACATCGTTTAACAGCGTCTACATGATGGCTGACTCAGGTGCACGTGGTTCTGCCGCGCAGATCCGTCAGCTAGCGGGTATGCGTGGTCTGATGGCGAAGCCGGATGGCTCCATCATCGAAACGCCAATCACGGCGAACTTCCGTGAAGGTCTGAACGTACTTCAGTACTTTATTTCAACGCACGGTGCCCGTAAGGGTCTGGCGGATACGGCACTGAAGACCGCGAACTCAGGTTATCTGACGCGTCGCCTGGTCGATGTCGCGCAAGACGTGGTTGTGACCGAAACCGATTGTGGCACCCAAGGCGGTATCCACATGATGGCGGTTATCGAAGGTGGTGACGTTAAAGAAGCCCTGCGTGAGCGTGTTCTAGGCCGTGTTGTGGCAGAAGATGTGCTCAAGCCTGGCTCGGAAGAAGTCCTGGCACCACGCAACACGCTGTTGGACGAAAAATGGTGTGACATTCTTGAGCATCATTCCGTCGATAAAGTGAAAGTGCGTTCTGTTGTAACCTGTGAAACCGACTTTGGTTGTTGTGCCAACTGTTATGGTCGTGACCTGGCACGTGGTCACCTGGTTAATCACGGTGAGTCTGTCGGTGTTATCGCAGCACAGTCTATCGGTGAGCCTGGTACACAGCTGACCATGCGTACGTTCCACATCGGTGGTGCAGCATCGCGTGCAGCGGCAGAAAACAACATCCAGGTGAAGAACAAAGGTTCTATGCACCTGCACAATGCTAAATCTGTTACCAACAGCGACGGTAAGCTCGTGATTACCTCGCGTGCGACAGAAATGACCATTGTTGATGAGTTTGGCCGTACCAAAGAAAGCTACAAAGTGCCTTATGGTGCAATCCTTGGCAAGCAAGACGGCGAAGCCGTGGCAGCCGGTGACGTAGTCGCTAACTGGGACCCACACACCATGCCAATCATCACTGAGGTAGAAGGTAGCCTTCGCTTCGTGGATATGATTGATGGCGCGACCATGCAACGTCAAACTGACGAGCTAACGGGTCTGTCTTCTATCGTGGTCATGGATGCCTCAGAGCGTCCAACATCCGGTAAAGACAAGCGTCCTGCGGTGAAGCTGGTGGATGCGCAAGGTAATGATGTGATGGTGCCGGGTACTGATATGCCGGTTCAATACTTCTTGCCAGGTAAAGCCATCGTGCAACTAGATGACGGTGCGAGTGTTGGCATTGGTGACACCCTAGCGCGTATCCCGCAAGAAAGCGGCGGTACCAAGGATATCACCGGTGGTCTGCCTCGCGTTGCTGACCTGTTTGAAGCGCGTAAGCCGAAAGAGCCAGCGATTCTGGCAGAGATCACCGGTACGGTGTCCTTTGGTAAAGAAACCAAAGGCAAGCGTCGTCTGGTTATCACACCAGAAGAAGGTAAAGCGTACGAAGAGATGATTCCAAAGTGGCGTCAGCTCAACGTCTTCGAAGGTGAAAAAGTCGAGAAAGGTGATGTGATCGCAGATGGTCCAGAATCACCACACGACATCCTACGTCTGCGTGGTATCCATGCGGTGGCGGAATACATCACCAACGAAGTACAAGACGTTTACCGTCTGCAAGGCGTTAAGATCAACGATAAGCACATTGAGACGATTGTTCGTCAGATGCTGCGTAAGGTGACGATCAAGTCTGCAGGTGATACTGAGTTCTTGGAAGGCGAGCAGGTTGAATACTCTCGTGTCATGATTGCTAACCGTGATCTTGAAATCGAAGGTAAGCAGCCAGCTACATTTGGCCGTGATCTCTTGGGTATTACCAAAGCATCGTTGGCGACTGAGTCCTTTATCTCAGCGGCTTCGTTCCAAGAAACCACGCGTGTGCTGACAGAAGCCGCGGTGGCAGGTAAGCGTGATGACTTGCGCGGTCTGAAAGAAAACGTGATCGTGGGTCGTCTGATCCCAGCCGGTACTGGCTTCGCGTATCACAAAGACCGTCAAGCTAAGCGTGCAGAGCCAGAGCAGCCAGTCGCTCCCCAGGTCGATGCAGAGCAAGCATCACAAGACCTAGCGGCGTTGCTTAATGCGGGCTTGAACGACGATAGCTAAGCGAGTGAAATAATTAGCGCGATAAGCTAAGTCGAATAAAAAGGCATCTCTTCGGAGATGCCTTTTGTTTTTGTGTTCATTCAGCGCACAAAAAACGCCGCATCTCAAGAGGCGGCGTTTCTATTGATATTAGGTGATGCGTTTTAGGCGCCCGGCGGGTGAGCCAGACTGTCAGCAATCAATCGAATTAAAGTATCTTCCAACTCAAAACGTTGCTCAAGCCACTCACCAATCGCAGACATATCTTGGTCAAAATCGGTGGCGTCATAATCTTCGTCGTCCAAGTCTACCGCACTGAATTTATCATTAAAGTCTAACAGAGGGTCTGTCGTATCAACGATGCGATAATAAAGGTTATCGGTCTCTTTCGTCGCCGCGAACCCTGTTGACTGCCAACGCTCCATGACCATGTTGTAGATCTTGAAGTGGCCGGTCGAGATATAGTCGACAAGATGATCACAGAAATTATCGAGTTCTGCTTTTGTTGGCAGCGATTGTTTTTTTTTGGCGGCCACGCCAGCCACATTGTAATACTCCACCAATAATTGGCGGCGTAACTCAAGCCAGTAATCAATAACCTCGTCGTAACCGCTCCATTGGGCTTTGGTACGTTCAAGTTTTCTCAGCATGATCGGTGTCCTCGTGATCGATCAGCGAATGAATGGCACTATATAAGGCCGGCTGAAAATTAACGGGCTGCTCAATCCTTTGCATCACGTTATGAAACTAGATTGCCAGTATTCAAGTGTAGCTGCAAGGCTAAGGAAGTGACCATGTCTCAGAATCAAAAAGCCGTCTATGTATGTGTAGTTAGCAAGAGCAAACTTTGGCTGCCAGGTGGTCAATTGCCATGTATGCCCTTGTCGCAGCTGCCGTTTGCTGGTGGTGATACAGTGACTGTCGGTAACTATCAGCAGACACCGGTGGTGGGGATATTTAATTGTAACGTCATGCTTCCCGATGACGAGATGGCAGGCTTTCGGGACTTACTCCCCTATCTGTCAGCGGACTTATTTGCCTTAGTCGGGCGGGTCATCCAGCTCGATCATATGCGCCATCAGCAAGCATTTTGTGGTTGCTGTGGTCAGCGTACGGAATTTAACGCGCAGGCGGTAGCGATGTGGTGCTCAAGCTGCCAGCGTCATGATTATCCACGCGTATCGCCGTGTGTGATTGTTGCCGTGCGCGATGGTAAACGTTTGTTGCTTGCTCAGCACCCTCGTCATAAAACGGGCATGTATACCGTGATTGCGGGGTTTGTTGAGCCTGGCGAAACGCTCGAGCAATGTGTGGCGCGTGAGGTGAAAGAAGAAACGGGCCTATCGATAACCAATATTCGTTACATGGAAAGTCAGCCTTGGGCGTTTCCTTCTAATGTGATGATGGGGTTTCTCGCCGATTATGCCGGAGGGGATCTAAACCCCGACTATGAGGAGCTCACCGATGCACAATGGTTTGATATGGACCAGTTACCGTTAGTCGCACCAACAGGAACGATTGCTCGACGCTTGATTGAGGCCAGCTGCACCTTGACGCAGGCATAAAAAAACCCGGCCGTAGGGGAGCCGGGGTAAGATGCGAACATGTTGTCTTTTGTAGACCTATGTCTTTTGTAGATCTATTGTCTTTTGTAGATCTATTGTCTTTTGTAGATCTATTGTCTTTTGTAGATCTATTGTCGTTATAGAATGGTTTTACCATGCGGTTAAATCACCAGCAATCGTTCGTGGTCCTTGGGTGGCCGTTTTATGATCCTGTTAACAAAGCTTCGCTTTTGTTGCCATTTTACAGTGATACAATGACGGCCACTTTTCGCACACAGGTTTAAACACAATGACCGAATTGAAAAACGATCGTTATTTACGCGCCCTTTATAAGCAACCGGTAGATTGCACGCCCGTGTGGATGATGCGCCAAGCGGGTCGCTACCTTCCTGAATATCGTGAATTACGTGCGCAGGCGGGTGACTTTTTGTCGTTGTGTAAAAATGCTGAATTGGCCTGTGAAGTGACCATGCAGCCGTTGCGTCGCTTTGATTTGGATGCCGCTATCTTATTTTCAGATATTCTCACTATTCCTGATGCAATGGGATTAGGGCTGTACTTTGAAACGGGAGAAGGCCCCAAGTTTTCTCGTCCCATCACCTGTAAAGCGGATGTCGATAAAATCGGTATGCCTGACCCTGAGGGGGAATTGCAATACGTGATGAATGCGGTGCGCACTATCCGCAAAGAATTGGCGGGTGAAGTTCCCTTGATTGGCTTCTCTGGCAGTCCATGGACACTGGCAACTTACATGGTAGAAGGTGGCACCTCGAAAGCCTTTACCAAGATCAAAAAGATGATGTATGCCGAGCCGCAGACGTTACACGCCTTACTCGACAAGCTCGCCGACAGTGTGACTAGTTATCTAAACGCGCAGATTAAGGCGGGTGCGCAATCTGTCATGGTCTTTGATACCTGGGGTGGCGTGCTAACGCCGCGCGATTACAATGACTTCTCTTTGCAGTATATGCAGAAAATTGTCGACGGTCTGATCCGAGAGCATGACGGGCGCCGCGTGCCAGTGACCTTGTTTACTAAAAATGCGGGTATGTGGTTGGAACGCATTGCCGCGACCGGGTGTGATGGTGTTGGGCTTGATTGGACCATTAACATGGCTGATGCCAAAGCACGGATTGGCGACAATGTTGCTCTACAAGGTAATATGGATCCGTCGATGTTATATGCCAGCCCTGAGCGCATTCGCCAAGAAGTCTCGACGATTTTGGAAGGTTTCGGTGAAGGGACTGGCCATGTGTTTAACCTCGGCCATGGCATTCACTTGGATGTCCCACCTGAGAATGCAGGCGTCTTTATTGATGCGGTACATGAATTATCTAAGCCTTATCATCGCTAACGATCACGCTCGCCAATCGGCGAGCGTTTTTTTATTTTAGGCGACCCTTACAACGGGGAGCGTCTCGTAAAGCCTGCTGAACTCGGTGTCGCATTGCGGGCACTACCTGCTCTTCAAACCACGGATTGCGGCGTAGCCAACGTGTGTTTCTGGGAGAAGGATGAGGCAGCGAAAAGGCATGAGGCGCCCACTGTTGCCATTGCTTGACGGTCTCGGTCAGTGTCTTAGGCTTGTTGGCTAAGTAGTACTGCTGAGCATATTGACCAATCAGCAAGGTCACCGCAACGTTAGGGAGATGTGCTTTGATTGCCTGGTGCCACACGGGGGCGCAGATACGCGCCGGCGGCAGATCGCCCGATTTACCTTTGCCGGGATAACAAAAGCCCATGGGCATGATGGCAAATAAATCTGGCTGGTAAAACTGCTCACGTGTGACCCCCAGCCATTCACGCAGGCGATCGCCACTAGGGTCGTTAAACGGCAGACCACTTTCATGCACCCGTCGCCCTGGCGCTTGACCGATAATCAGCACTCTAGAATCTGTACTCGCTTGGATAATTGGGTGGGGGCCGTTCGCCAGCCAGTGTTGGCATAAGTGGCACTCACGAGCGGTTACTAAGGCGGTCTCTAAATCGGAGAAAACCATTTAATACCCTTTGTTAAAATTGACCTGATGAGCCAGCGGCTTACCGGCATGCCAACGGCGATAATTGTCTGCAAAAAGGTCAAAAACTTGTTCGGGAAAACTAACGGCAGCAATATGTGGGGTAATGTGAACACGAGGATGCACCCAAAAAGGATGCGCTTGAGGTAGCGGCTCTTGTTGCATCACGTCCAATACGGCCAAGCGCAGCTTTTTCTCGTCCAGGGCCTTAATGAGCGCAGATTCATCGACCGTTGCGCCGCGACCGACATTAATAAACAAGAGGTCTTTTGCGTATTGCCAAAAATCAGCATTCACGCATCGGGCCGTTTCCGTTGTTGCGGGCAGTGTACTGACTAACACATCGACCTCGCTTAGCCGCTGACGCAGCGCAGTCAGCGTCATGGTGTGCTCAAACCCCTCGACAGCACGCCCATCTTGGTTGGTGCCCAGCACGTGCATCCCAAACGCATGAGCCACGGTGGCAATATGCTGACCAATGGCGCCCGTCCCCAGAATAGCCAGTGTTTTTCCACGTACCGACGTGTAGTCGTGCGGTTGCCAAAGACGTTGCGCTTGCTGGTCTGCATATTGAGTAATATGTCGTGTTTCGTTGAGCAAATAGCCGAAGACGTATTCGGCCATTAAGTCACCAAAAATGCCTCTCACATTGGTTAATTGATAGTGTCGATAAGGTGCGTTGATCAGGGCGTCGATACCGGCGAATGTTGATTGTAACCAGCGGAGCTGATCGCCATAGCATAATTGAGGTGCCGCCAGTGGCGGATCGGCGAGCCAGATAGTGGCTTGATCGGGGCGATCCACGACGGTGAGTTCAGGTAGTGTGGCGTTATGCAGTAACCGATGATAGGTCTCGGCATGCTCGCTGATAACGTAAACTTTATCCACAAAGGCTCCTTTTTATGCTGGGGGGAATCGAGTACACTGCCCTCATTGACCGAGGACGTTTGTCCTTCCCGCTATTAAAGATCAATTAGCTATGTTACGAAACCCTTTACAACTGCGTTTGGAAAAATGTGAGAATTGGCAACATATTAGTTTTATGGCTGCGCTGGTGGAGCGTATGGTGCCAAACTACGCGCTTTTCTGTGCGCAAACAGAATTTGCCGACCCGCAAGCGTTTCGCAATATTCTCGATGCGGTTTGGGAATCGCAAACGGTCAAAACGGCTAAAATTGACTTTGAGCGCCAATTAGAAAAGCTCGAGCCATTGATCCCTGTGGCTGATGACGATGCCATCTATCTGACGTATCCGGCGATTGATGCCTGTATTGCCTTGTCTCAGCTTCTTCACGCTTTGTTAGATCGTGATGAAATCTTGCCCATTACATTAAAAGTTTCTCAGCAGTCGGTCCTCAGTGTTGCCCAGCTTGAAGAAGCACAAACCGGTGAAACGGTAACCGATGACAATCAAAAGGCGTTTGAGGCGGTTTGTGAGGAATGGGATGCCCAGTGGGCAATCTTCCGTGTGCTGAAAAGTGCCGAAAGTCGTGATGTGGAGATGCTCAAAGGCATCCGGCAAGAGCTTCGAGAAGCTGGCGTGAGTAATCTAGGGTTGCGTGCTGAGTAAGCATGAGTTGTCAAAACGTTAGTAAGAACAGAAAGGCGGCCTAGGCCGCCTTTTCGAGTTATGACTCATCGGTATGTCGTTGTACCGGTGGCTCGTCATCGTCTTGGCTTTCAATCATATTATGCTGCTTCTTCCAGGCGTCCCAGCGCTGATAAGCCAGTTGCTGCATGTCCGTCACGGTGTCCGCCTCATCAATGATTTCTCTTCCGGTGAGATACTCAAAAATGTCTTCGAGCGTGATAATCCCTTGTACCGTGCCGTATTCGTCGACAATCATCGCCAATTGAGCGCGGCGAATCATTAAAATATCAAATGCTTGTAAGACCGTATTACCGGGTAAGATTACCGCGAGTGGGCGCATCAAGTTGCCTAACCGTGTTTGTCCTGCCCCTTCGGTTTTGACTTCATAGATATTAGATTTGTGGACAAATCCCAAAATATCGTCACGCTGCTCACCGTAGACAAGAGGACGTGAGAAGGGGCAATCGCCATGTTCCTTGAGAAAGGTGTTAACATCCATATCGGCGGGAACACGAAATAATACGGGACGTGGCGTCATAAGCTGAGTGGCAGGAAGATCGCGTAATTTAAGCATGTTATTGAGCATTTGCGTTTCATCTTCGCCCATTTCGCCACTTTCAGATGCCAGCATTGCCATCGCTGAAATTTCGTCACGCAGTTTGACATGCGTGGTATCTGCGCTCAGCCGCTTGGTGATTTGTTCGGACAGCCAAACAAACGGCGTTAATGCCCAGACCATCCACTTTAGAATGACGGCGGCACTGGGTGCCAGTTGAGGCCAGAAATTGGCGCCAATGGTTTTAGGAATGATTTCTGATAAAAGAAGAATCGCCAGTGTAAGAACGGCGGAGAATACCCCGACCCAAGCATCACCAAACACATGGGCAGCTTGCGCGCCTGCACCGGCGGCTCCAACAGTATGCGCAATGGTATTCAGTGTCAGAATGGATGCGAGTGGCCGATCAATATCTTTTTTAAGCGCGTTGAGCCGCTCTGCGGCTGGGTGACCTTGGTTTCTTAGATTGGCAATATAGCTCGGTGTGATGCTCAGCAAAATAGCTTCCAGTACTGAGCATATGAAAGACACACCAATTGAAAGCGAGATAAAAAGGATCAGAATGAGCATAAATTTCCGAAGTTAAAAGTCAGTCAACACTCTAAAGATCAGGCCATTGGCGGGCGTTTACAACCTTTCAACTGAGAAAAAACGCAACAAATTGTGAGTTCGCGCTCAGTTTGTGGTTAAAGAGCCTCCATACAGCCACACAGAGCGCCACAAACCTTTGCCAGCCGGGCTTCTTTTGAATTAGAGTGACTTCGTCTCTAAAAAACCTAGAAGGGAAGACATAATGAACAAGACCCAACTGATCGACCTGATCGCAGAAAAAGCAGAACTTTCAAAAGCACAAGCGAAAACAGCTTTGGAAGCGACTTTAGGCGGTATTGAAGGCGCTTTGAAAGAAGGCGAGCAGGTACAACTGATTGGCTTCGGTACGTTTAAATTGAACCACCGTGCAGCACGCACAGGTCGCAACCCACAAACGGGTCAAGAAATTCAAATTGCGGCAGCAAACGTACCTGCGTTTGTCGCGGGTAAAGCGTTAAAAGACGCGGTTAAGTAAGCGTTACTGCTCATGTCGCCATAGCCTTCTCGCTATGGCGTTTTTGTATGTGGACTCGTGATGCGTTCTAAATTTTGGATAGTCGCGTTGATGGCCATCCTGGTTGGGTGCTCAAGTGGGCAGCCTTCCAAGCCGGTCACGCATATGACCGCCGCTTCCGCCGGCGATTATCGCGCTGTTTACTGGTTGGATAGTCAGCAAGGGCAGGTAATTGGTTTAGCCGAGCAGGTGTGGCAGGGCGATTATGGTCGTTATCGTAGCGAGTATGTCTGGCGAGACGGCAGCTTGCGTGCAATCAAACGAGAGGGCACACAGCTGGCGGGCGCCGCATTAGCTCCCTTCTCTATCTATGTTCGATTTGATGCCAGTGGTGAGCCTGTCTTTCAGCGCTATCAGCAAGATGAAACCTTACTCCCCTTGAGTAGCGCGACACTGACCCGCCTTTATCAAGAAGCCAATCAAGTACAGCAGCAAGCAAAAACGCAGTTGTCACGTGATGTATCAGTGTGGCAAGCGCAGCGTCAGGGCGACCGTTGGGTCGATTGTCGTGGCGATACCCAGCGTTGGACATTTTCTGACACGATTGATCCCAGCGTGGTTTCGCAGATAAGTCAGCCCGGCACCTTTGTGGTAGCAGGTGGCGATTCAGGTATCCTACGCGATAACATCGACTTTCTTGTGTATGTCGATAATAACAAAGCCTGTTTGCAGCGCCCTCGCTTACTTGACGAATAAAAGCTCGATGAACAAAACCCTATCGAAGCAAAAAAGCTCGTCGACACGTAAAAACCGCGGATATAAAAAATGCGCCTTGGTGGCGCATTTATCGGGTCTGGCTTGCTGGATGCGGCATGCCGCGATGTAACATTAAGTCGATAAATCGGCCTTTTCGCGAGATACCGCGCGGTGGGCGATGTCACTGCGATAAAAGCAGCCTGGCCAGTAAATCATAGCGGCAAGCGCGTCAGCGCCTTGTTTGGCGGCTGTTACCGTCTCTCCCAGTGCCGTTGCACAGAGTACACGCCCGCCAGATGTGACAATGTCGCCGTTGTTGAGCGCAGTACCGGCATGAAACACTTTGGCGGTATCGCTATCGGTAGGCAGCCCAGTAATACGATCGCCCTTACGATAGTCTCCTGGATAGCCACCTGCGGCTAAAACCACGCCGACGGCTGCACGTGGATCCCACTGAGAATCGACTTTATTGAGGCGTCCTTGCGTGCCAGCCAGGCAAAGCTCCACCAAGTCAGATTGCAAACGCATCATAATCGGTTGAGTTTCCGGATCGCCAAAGCGACAGTTAAACTCAATGACTTTTGGCGTCCCATCGACGGCGATCATCAATCCTGCGTATAAAAAGCCGGTATAGGGCGCACCATCCGCATACATCCCTTTGACGGTGGGCATAATCACCTCGTCCATCACGCGTTGGTGAATGGCGTCGGTGACCACAGGGGCGGGCGAGTATGCACCCATACCGCCGGTGTTGAGGCCGGTATCGCCTTCACCTGCGCGTTTATGGTCTTGGCTGGTGGCCATTGGCAACACATGCTCACCATCCACCATGACGATAAAGCTTGCTTCTTCGCCTTGCAGAAATTCTTCGATGACCACGCGGTGGCCCGCTTCACCAAAGGCATTGCCCGAGAGCATATCGCGCACGGCCTCAGTCGCTTCTTGCTCGGTCATCGCCACAATGACCCCTTTGCCAGCGGCAAGGCCGTCGGCTTTGACCACAATGGGCGCGCCTTTTTCCGCGATGTAGGCCAGTGCAGGCTCCACCTTGGCAAAGGTTTGGTAGTCAGCGGTGGGAATGCCGTGGCGCGCTAAAAAGTCTTTGCTGAACGCTTTAGACCCCTCAAGTTGCGCGGCCGCTTGGGTAGGACCAAAGATGGCTAAGCCGTGCTCACGGAAGGCATCGACCACGCCCAACACCAAGGGCGCTTCAGGACCGACGATGGTTAAATCAATCTGTTGCTCGCGGGCAAAGGCCAGCAACCCTTCAACGTCATCAGCTGCGATCGCAATGTTACTCAACTTGTTTTCATGCGCGGTGCCGGCGTTTCCCGGCGCGCAATATACGATCTCAACGTTGGATGATTGCGCGGCTTTCCACGCTAGCGCATGCTCGCGGCCACCGCCACCAATTACTAATACCTTCATGTGTTCTCCTTCATCGCCCACTTAGTGGCGGAAATGGCGCATACCGGTAAAGACCATCGCCATGCCATGCTCATTGGCGGCGGCAATCACTTCTTCATCACGCATCGAACCACCCGGCTGGATCACGCAGGTGATCCCAGCTTTTGCCGCAGCATCAATGCCGTCACGGAAAGGGAAGAAGGCATCAGAGGCCATTACACTACCGGCTACTTCGAGCTGCTCATCGGCCGCTTTGATGCCGGCTATTTTCGCCGAGTAGACGCGGCTCATTTGGCCGGCGCCGACGCCGATGGTCATGCTGTCTTTGGCATACACAATCGCGTTCGATTTTACGTATTTTGCCACTTTCCAGCAAAATAGGGCATCGCTTAGCTCTTTGTCTGTGGGCTGACGCTCAGTGACAATGCGCAAATCGTCTAAACCGACCATGCCTTGGTCGCGTGCTTGAACTAACAAGCCGCCATTGACGCGCTTGCTATCCCAACCTGTGGTGCGTGCTTGCCATTGGCCACACTCGAGAAGACGGACATTTTTCTTCGCCGCGACCACCGCTTTGGCGGCGTCACTGACGCGCGGCGCGATGATCACTTCGACAAATTGACGCTCAACAATGGCGTGTGCCGTGTCGCCGTCCAGCTCACGGTTAAAGGCAATAATGCCACCAAATGCTGAGGTAGGATCGGTTTGATAAGCGCGCTGATAGGCACTGAGTAAGTCTTCACCGATAGCAACGCCACAGGGGTTGGCGTGTTTTACAATCACGCAGGTAGGTTGTTCAAACTCTTTCACGCACTCTAATGCCGCATCGGTGTCAGCGATATTGTTATAAGACAGCGCCTTGCCCTGCAGTTGGGTAGCCGTGGCCACCGAGGCTTCTTGCGGGTGGGCTTCAGTATAAAAGGCGCCCGCCTGGTGGCTGTTCTCGCCATAGCGCATGTCTTGCTTTTTAACCCAATGTTGGGTCAGGGTGCGTGGGAATGGCGACTCTTGGCTGTCTTCTGCGTGATGATAGGCAGGCACTTGGGTACCAAAGTAATTCGCAATCATGGCATCGTAGGCCGCGGTGTGCTCAAACGCGGCAATCGCTAAATCAAAGCGCGTGGCATGTGTCAAAGACTGCTGGTGCTGATCCATCTCGGTGAGCACGCGATCATAGTCTTGGCTGTTTACCACAATGGTGACATCAGCATGGTTTTTCGCCGCTGAGCGCACCATGGTTGGGCCGCCGATATCGATATTCTCGATAGCTTGCTCACGTGTGCAATCTGGGTTGGCAACGGTTTGTGCGAACGGGTAGAGGTTCACTACTACCATATCAATCGGTGCGATCTGATGCTGTTCCATCACCGCATCGTCTTGACCGCGCCGGCCCAAAATACCGCCGTGAATTTTCGGGTGGAGGGTTTTCACGCGGCCATCCATCATTTCTGGGAAGCCGGTATGCTCGGAGACTTCGGTGACCGCAAGGCCGTTTTCTGCGAGCAAACGGGCCGTGCCGCCGGTTGATAGCAGTTCGACACCGCGTTGGGCGAGCGCTTGGGCAAACTCGACCACACCGGTTTTATCAGACACGCTGAGTAACGCGCGACGAATAGGACGCAGATTTTCCATGGCTTAGCTCTCTTCACTGACAGATTGAATGCTTATCAAAGCCCACCATGGCTAACCACATAGGTAAACTTTATTAAACGGCCAATTGTCAAAGCGGCGCCATTCTATCTGATTTTATTTGCGCAATCGATTGCTATTTGCTGATGGCGACATTTTTATTGTTTTTGTCCAGCTGTCGTTGCTTGCTTTCATACAACGCTGGTCATAAGGGCCCGCCTTTGCTACAAAAAGAAAGTTCATCCAACATGAAAAGGAGCGGTGATGACCAAGTTGCTGCAAATAGGTGAGCTAGCCAAGCACTGTGGTGTCTCCACCGATACGCTGCGTTTTTATGAAAAGTCCGGTCTACTGGCCCCGAGTGCGCGTACAGAGGGGGGATACCGGCTTTATGCCGATGATGCCATTAGCCAAGTCATGTTCATTTTGCGCGGCAAAGAAATGGGATTATCGCTTGATGAAATTCACGAGCTGTCTGACATTCGCGAAGAAGCGACGTTACACACCTGTGCAGAAGTGAAAGGGATCACTCAGCGGCGCCTGAATGAGGTCTCAGAGAAGATAGCCGCGCTTGAGCGGGTCAAGCATGCCCTGACACGTTTAAATGCCGCCTGCTGCGGTATGGACGACGATGACGCGACCCATTGCTCAATATTGGAAACCCTAGCGGACAGTGAAGATTCTAACTCATGCTGTTAAGGAAAGGTGCGTTGCACCATCAGAGAAAACAAAAACGGGCTAACCGATTGACGGTTAGCCCGTTTTATAACAGCCAAACCAATGATTGATTAGTTCATGCCGTATTTTTTCAGTTTCTTACGCAATGTACCGCGGTTGATGCCCATCATGGTGGCTGCGCGGGTTTGGTTACCGCGGGTGTATTGCATGATGGTATCCAGCAGTGGCTGCTCAACTTCTGCGAGGACAAGCTCATACAGATCGTTGACTTCCTGGCCATTCAATTGCGCGAGGTAGTTCTTCAAGGACGCTTTTACAGAGTCACGAAGTGGCTTTTGCGTAATTTGATCTTGTGAAGTTACAGTTGTTACTGTCAATGTTTCGGAAGTCAGGTTTTGTTCGAACATATTCTGTCAGCTCTTCTCGTATTTATGCAACGTTGTCGAAGTAGCCTTGCAGCGCATCGATCTGCTGTTGTGCATCTTCGATTGCGTTGAAGGTGCGGCGAAAGTCGCCAATTTGATCATGCTCTTTGAGGTACCAGCCCACGTGCTTTCGGGCAATACGTAATCCTTTGAGCTCCCCATAAAATTGATGAAGCTCTTGAACATGACCCAACAAAATCGTCCTAACCTCTTCTAATGAAGGGGCAGGCAAGTGCTCACCTGTGGTGAGATAGTGGTGGATTTCGCGAAAAATCCACGGGCGTCCCTGAGCAGGGCGACCAATCATTACGGCATCTGCCCCTGTATAGTCGAGAACATACTGGGCCTTTTCTGGTGAATCAATGTCGCCATTGGCTATCACCGGAATTGATACCGCTGCTTTCGCAGCTTTAATGCTGTCGTACTCTGCCTCACCTTTGTACATGCAAGCACGCGTGCGGCCATGCAGTGCAAGGGCTTGGATACCACAATCTTCCGCCATCCGGGCGATCGTTACACAGTTCTTATTGTCCGGATCCCAGCCTGTACGCGTTTTAAGCGTCACGGGAACATCCACCGCGTTTACCGTGGCTGTTAGGATTTGCTCAATCAGATCGGGTCGAGTTAGCAATGCAGAGCCTGCTAGCTTTTTATTGACCTTTTTCATTGGGCAACCCATGTTGATGTCAATCACTTGCGCCCCGTTCTCGACACAAAATCGCGCCGCCTCAGCCATAAGCTCGGGTTCAGCACCCGCGATTTGCACCGAGCGTAGACCGGATTCGTCAATATGAACCATGCGCTTTTGCGATTTGTTCGTCCGCCACAATGCTGGATTGGATGACATCATTTCACTGATAGCCATACCTGCACCATGCGCAAGGCATAGCTCACGAAATGGTCGGTCCGTCACGCCGGCCATTGGGGCGACGATCAAAGGGACATCCAGGGTGTAAGGTCCGATACGCAAAAGCTCTAAATCCTCTTCAGCCGCTCTGAGTCAGCAAGGGCGCGCATTTTACGCATTTTTGCTGCGTCTGAAAAGGACAATATTTGAGCATTGATGGCTTGATTTTTCTCGCACTTTTTGTATCAGCCGCGTTTCGCTGATTAATCAAGCATTTCAAGTAGCACGTCAACCATGGCTTACCGACAAAAGTTACTTGTGCGGCAAGCTCATAGCGCGACGATCTGACCGATTAAGTGAGCAACTGGCCGCTTATCCGGCACCACTCTTCACGTTCGACGATCGGGTTAATATCGAGACGATCGCGATAGTGATTAGCAACGTCTTCGGCTTGAGAATCGAGAACGCCAGACATCGCTAGTTGACCATTTGGTTTGATCAGCCCTTTGATCACGCCAGAAAGCTCACGGAGTGGGCCAGCGAGAATATTGGCCACGACCACATCTGCTTTCAGATCGGCCGGTTGGTCTTTCGGGAGATACAGGTGCAGTTGATCGGCAACACCATTACGCTCAGCGTTGTCCTTGGAGGCGAGCAGGGCTTGGGGATCGATATCAATGCCAATGACCCGCTCAGCGCCCAGCTTGATAGCCGCAATGGCTAGAATGCCTGAGCCACAGCCAAAATCAATCACGGTTTTTCCGTTTAGATCCAAGTTATCAAGCCACTCCAAACAAAGGGCCGTGGTTGGGTGAGAGCCGGTGCCAAAGGCGAGTCCAGGATCCAGCATCACGTTGACTGCCGTGTCATCGGGGACCTCACACCAGGTCGGACAGATCCACAGCCGCTCGCCAAATTGAATCGGCTTAAAGTTATCCATCCATGCCCGTTCCCAGTCTTTGTCTTCGAGCTGCTCGATCTTGTGGGCAAAGTTGTCAGCCAGCAATGGGCTCGCGTTTAGTACCGCTAATACGGTATCCATATCGGCTTGTGCATCATACAACGCCATGATGTCAGTTTCGCCCCACAAGCGGGTTTCGCCGGGTAAAGGCTCAAAAACCGGGGTGTCTTTGGCATCAAGGAAGGTCACAGACAACGCGCCGGCTTCTTCCATCAGTAGATCGCCAAGTGCTTCAGCATTGTCGGCATTGGCGTTCAGTTTTAATTGGATCCAAGGCATGGTGAGTCTCGTGTCAGGATAAGGAATACTGAAGATTTTATCAGATCAACACTGTGCATGCTGCAAACAAAAAGCGGCCTACTAATATGCAGGCCGCTTTGCGTCTATTTATCGTTCTACGCTCTGGTCATGACAAGCCGAGCTTCTTCTCGAGGTAATGAATGTTGGCACCACCGCGTTGGAAGTGCTCGTCATTCATAATATCGATCTGGAGTGGGATATTGGTTTTTATGCCGTCGATCACTGTCTCAGCGAGCGCATTTCTCATGCGAGCAATCGCAACGTCGCGGTTTTCCCCATAACAAATAAGCTTGCCGACCATGGAGTCGTAATGGGGAGGCACGTGATAGCCCGTATAGACATGGGACTCCCAGCGTACACCCATGCCACCTGGCGAATGAAAGCGTTGGATTTGTCCCGGGCTGGGGATAAAGCGCTCTGGATCTTCGGCGTTTATCCGGCACTCGACCGCATGACCACGAATCTGAATATCGTCTTGCGTAAACGACAGCGGCTGACCGGCAGCGATACGCAGTTGCTCTTTAACCAAATCGATACCCGTGACCATTTCTGTCACAGGGTGCTCAACTTGAATACGTGTATTCATCTCGATAAAGAAGAACTCGCCGTTTTCATACAAAAATTCAAAGGTGCCGGCGCCGCGATAGCCAATTTCAACACACGCGCGGCAGCAACGTTCACCAATAAACTTACGCATTTCTGCAGTGATCCCTGGTGCAGGGGCTTCTTCGACCACTTTTTGATGGCGGCGTTGCATTGAGCAATCGCGTTCACCGAGATGAATGGCACCACCTTGACCGTCTGCGAGTACCTGCACTTCAACATGACGTGGGTTTTCAAGGAATTTTTCCATGTAAACCATGTCGTTGCTGAACGCGGATTTTGCTTCAGAACGCGTCATGGCAATGGCGTCAATCAGTTCCGATTCGGCACGAACCACACGCATACCACGGCCACCGCCGCCGCCAGAGGCTTTGATAATGACGGGATACCCGATACGCTTGGCGATCGCTTTGTTTTTCTCTTGATCGCTACCCAGAGGGCCATCTGAACCTGGCACACAGGGCACGCCCGCTTTTTTCATCGACTCGATCGCGGAGACTTTGTCCCCCATCAGACGAATGGTTTCTGCTCTTGGGCCAACAAACACAAACCCTGAGCGTTCGACTTGCTCGGCGAAATCGGCATTTTCTGATAAGAAGCCGTAGCCAGGATGAATGGCAACAGCACCGGTGATTTCAGCGGCACTGATAATGCGAGGAATATTCAAGTAGCTTTGATTGCTTGGCGCGGGGCCAATACAGACGGTTTCGTCGGCTAACAAGACATGCTTAAGATCGCGATCTGCGGTGGAATGCACCGCCACGGTTTTTATGCCGAGCTCTTTACAAGCACGCAAAATCCGCAGTGCAATTTCACCACGGTTAGCAATTACAATTTTATCTAACATGCGCCCTCGCTTATTCGATGATCACGAGTGGTTCGTCGAATTCAATGGGCTGGCCGTCTTCACACAGAATTGCTTTCACCACCCCGCTCTTATCGGCTTGGATTTGGTTCATCATTTTCATGGCTTCAACGATACACAAGGCGTCGCCTTCTTTCACTTGGCTGCCGACTTCGACAAATGCTGCCGACTCTGGGCTCGGTGCACGGTAGAAGGTGCCAACCATGGGTGACAGAACCTGATGGCCAGTCGGTTTAGGTGCGCTTGCTGGCTCTGCGGCAGAAGCCTCGGGGGCAGGCGCGGGTGCAGCCGGTGCTGCGTATTGTGGTGCGTACTGTGGCGCAGCCATTTGGGCTGGCGCTGCGGGTGCTGAGCGGCTGATTCGTACTGACTCTTCACCTTCGGCAATCTCGAGTTCGGAGATGCCCGATTCTTCGACAAGTTCGATCAGTTTTTTAATCTTGCGGATATCCATGATACGTCTCTTCTTATGTTTTGTTTTACTGGGCCGCAAACGCGAGGTGGCGTGCGGCAGCTGTTAAGGCGAATTCGTAACCATCAGCCCCTAAGCCACTGATCACGCCGACCGCTTTATCCGACAAATAGGAATGATGTCGGAAGGGTTCGCGGGCGTGAACATTAGATAAATGCACTTCAATAAAGGGAATGTTGACCCCGAGCAGTGCATCGCGTAATGCAACCGAGGTGTGCGTCAAAGCGGCTGGGTTAATAATAATAAAATCCACGCTTTCCATCGCTTGGTGGATTTTATCAATGAGGCTAGCTTCACTGTTGGATTGAAAGTGCTCAAGGGTCAATGCCAACCCTGTGGCTTGAGCCTCTAACGCGGCCATGATTTGCGCGAGGGTCTGAGAGCCATAGTGTTCAGGCTCACGGCGTCCGAGCAAGTTAAGGTTCGGGCCGTTTAAGACTAAAATGTGGTTTCTTGTCGGCATCTTGAGGCTTACTTCTCCTATTCGCTAACATCATGTCAGCTTAGTGTGAATTCCTGCTGGTACGCATGCTGTGATGGTACGCTACATGCGATTTTATCCTTTGTGATAGCAATTATAGAGAATTCACCGCAAATCGCAGCAAAATACTGGTCTAATCAGCACACTTCGTCCTGTTGGTGTTGAAAAAATGCGCGCTAAAGCAGGTTTAGCGGCAAGAATAAAAAAGCCGCCCGTGGGCGGCAAAGGTTGCTAAGCAATCTTTCGTGAGGGTTACACCACACTCTCTTTTTCTGCAATAAGCTTATCCACCACACTCGGGTCGGCAAGGGTAGACGTATCTCCCAAGCTTCCGGTTTCGCCTGTGGCAATTTTACGCAGAATTCGGCGCATGATTTTACCGGAACGTGTTTTAGGGAGCGCATCGGTCCAATGAATGAAATCTGGCGTGGCGATCGGTCCGATTTCTTTTCGCACCCATTCTTTCACTTCTTTATGCAACTCGGCGCTTGGTACTTCACCGGCGTTGAGGGTGATATAGGCATAAATGGCTTGGCCTTTGATATCATGAGGCACCCCAACAATTGCTGCTTCAGCAATCTTATTGAATGCCACCAAAGCGGATTCGACTTCGGCGGTGCCCATTCGGTGCCCGGATATATTGAGTACATCATCAACCCGGCCGGTGATCCAGTAATAACCGTCTTGATCGCGGCGCGCGCCGTCACCGGTAAAATACATGCCTTTGAAGGTCGAGAAGTAAGTCTGCTCGAAGCGATCGTGGTCACCAAATACGGTCCGCATTTGACCGGGCCATGAGTCCAGCATCACCAAGTTACCCTCTGTCGCGCCATCAAGAAGGTTGCCCATGTTGTCCACCAGCGCTGGCTGAACACCAAAGAAAGGACGCGTCGCTGAGCCCGGTTTAAGTGGTGTAGCACCAGGGAGGGGCGTAATCAAAATCCCGCCCGTCTCTGTTTGCCACCAAGTATCGACAATTGGACAGGCTTGATTACCGATGGTGCTGTGATACCACTCCCAGGCCTCGGGGTTAATGGGCTCGCCGACCGATCCCATGATCCGTAGCGAATTACGTTGGGTGCCGGCAACGGCTTCATTGCCTTTGGCCATCAGTGCGCGAATCGCGGTGGGGGCGGTGTAGAGGATATTGACCTGGTGCTTATCGACCACTTCACTCATTCGCGCCGTGGTCGGGTAGGTGGGGACACCTTCGAATAAAAGGGTTTTTGCCCCGTTCGCGAGCGGGCCATACACCAGATAGCTGTGACCGGTAATCCAGCCGACATCGGCCGTACACCAGAACACCTCGCCGTCTTGATAATCGAAAACATATTTAAAGGTCATTGCGGCGTAAACTAAGTATCCGCCTGTGGTGTGGAGAACGCCTTTGGGGGTGCCGGTGGAGCCGGAGGTGTAGAGAATGAAAAGGGGATCTTCAGCCTGCATTTCTTCTGCGGGGCAATCCACCGATGCGTTTTCCGTGACCTCATGCCACCAAACATCGCGGTGATTATGCCAATCAATGTCGCCACCTGTGCGCTGGTAGACCACCACTTTTTCGATTGACTTCACGTTGGGGTGGGTTAGCGCTTCATCGACATTTTGCTTTAACGGGACGGCACGGCCACCGCGTACCCCTTCATCCGCAGTTACCACCACTTTCGCGTTCGAGTCAATGATGCGGCCAGCAAGCGCTTCAGGGGAGAAGCCACCGAATACGACGGTATGCACCGCCCCAATGCGCGCACAAGCGAGCATCGCGATGGCCGCTTCCATGACCATCGGCATATACAAGCAAACCACATCGCCTTTTTTAACCCCTTGCGCTTTTAGGGCGTTAGCAAAGCGACCCACGTGCTCGTAAAGGGCTTGGTAAGTCAGGGTCGCATCGTCGTTGGGATCATCGCCTTCCCAAATCAACGCGATTTGATCGCCTTTGTCTTTTAGGTGGCGATCAATACAGTTAGCCGCCACGTTGAGTGTGCCATCTTCAAACCAGCGAATATCGACATGCCCCGTATCAAAGGACGTGTGCTTGACGTTGCTGTAAGGTTTTATCCAATCAATTATCTGGCCTTGTTCTCGCCAAAATCCCTCAGGGTCGGTAATTGATTGCTGATAGAGAGCTTGATATTTGGCCTCATCAGCGTGTGCCTTTTGTGCAATTGAAGGCATGACGGGATATACGTGACTATCGCTCATCCTGTTTCTCCTCGTGTCCGCGATGCTCCGCGCGGCGCTTCCATGTCGTGAGATGTCAGGCGTTACCGCGGCCTGGCAAACGTAAACCATGCAGTAAAGGTGTGACAGATAAGGCTATCCGGCAATTAGACTTTAGGATGAGCCCCTTGATTTTTAAGTGGATTGTGGTATTGTCGGGCCAGTTACTGGGCGCTGGATCGCACTTTTATTGCGATTCAAGGGCGCTGGATTACCGAGATTGAGGGATTGGCATCTCGCCTTGCGTCAGGCGAACATAAATCAGGGCCGCTGCTAAGGCATCGTCTAAAGCATCATGGCGAGCAGGAAGGGGAATCTCTAGATGGCGACTGATCGCTTCCATGCTGATGTCATGATAAGCATTAGGGAGTAGGCGCTCTAATTTGCGTTGATAAATGTCGCTGACTTCAATCAGTGGGTTGGGCAGCGGGAAACCAAGATATTGACGGGCATAGCGATCCAAAATGCTTTTGTCGTAGCGGATATGGTAGCCAACCAAAGGATGATTACCGATGAAGTGGATCAGTGAGGTCATGGCCTGCTTGGCACTGACACCATGGACAAGATCTTGATGACGCAATTGATGAATGCGCACGGAGCTGGCGCTTAAACTTTCGGGCGCGGCAAGGGTGAGTGTCAGCGATTGACTGGTCAGAATACGATTGCCTTTGATCGGTGTCGCCGCAATCGTGACTAACTCGGCATGAGCTGGGTCAAGGCTGGTGGTTTCACAATCCAGTGATATCAGGGTACGTTTATCTGGCGGTAAAAAGAGCGCGCGATAAGGAGAGTGGCGCAACCGATAGCGATACCAATAGCGAGCTAGCTCGTTCACGTTAATCCCTCACATGATAGTGGAATGCGAGGGATTGTTTAAACTTTTTCACCACGTGCAACCCGTGGCGCAACAGATCGCGTTCACTCGACGGTAAGTCGGCCACATCCAGACGGTTACTTTGCTGCTCACCACGAAGTTGTTGGCGTAGACGAAGACGAATAAACAGTTTTAGCGCCTCTGACAGGTTTTCTGCCGTCTCGTCGGCAAGTGTGCCTAACTGGGCCAGTTGCGCGAGCCTCTCAAAGGTATTGGTCTCGGTGATCCCTTTTTCTAAGCTCATGGTGCGAACACCGTGGACGATCGGGAAAATGCCGCCTTTTTTAATATCTAGCCCTTCTTTACTGCTTTTAAGCGAGCCAAACACGGTCAAAGGAACCCGGAAGGCCAGCGCGGGACGCACAAAGGTATTAAGCGCCAACATATTGTCACTTAACGCCTCGTGAAGTGGTGTTTGGATCGCATTAATCAAGCTGAGATCCCCGGCAATCGCCTGGCTATCGGCTAAGATGGCCAAATCCATCACGCTTTGTTCATTGGCACTTTGGACGAGGTTGCGCACGGTTTGTTGCCATTGCGAGGCGGTTTTTACCCATTTGGGGTTGCTGACCATCACATTGCCGGGGCAGGGCGGGTAGCCCAGTTGATAAAGCGTGTGTGAAAAGGCCGCCATGACTTGCTGACAATCCGGCCAGTCCAGGTCATCGGCGAGAATAAGCGCATTATCTTGATCGGTTTTAAGTACTTGCTCGCCCCGTCCTTCTGAGCCCATCACCACCATGCAGCACTGGTTTTGATAGTTCTCGGGCACCAACAAGCGAAAGGATTTTTCCATGATTTGTTCATTCACGGTAGCGATGAGTTGCATCACAAAGCGGGTATGGATGCCGTTATTAAATAGGGTATGCACCAGTTTGCTCTGGCTATTGGCGGCGATAACTAACTCATCAATGGTTTGGGCGCGCGCAATTTGCAAGTTGAGCACGTGTGAGTGGGTTGAAAATAGGCTCAGCACTTGCGGCAGGTCAAGCATCCCCGCGGTTTGCCCTTGCTGGTCGACCACACGCACACGCTTCACGCACTGGCGCGTCATACTGATCATGGCGTGAAAAAGAAAGTCACCGCGCTCAACACTGACCACAGGGCGCGTGGCCACCTCGCCAACGGGGGCAGATTGATCATAGCCATCGAGCACCAAAGCGTGTAATAAGTTCGTCCGGGTAATGATCCCGCAGTCTCCATCATCAAACGTCACCAATGCACAGTCACAGCGTTCGGCTTTCATTTGCGCGGTCGCGGCTTTTATCGTCAGCGTTGGGGAAATACATAACGCAGGTTGAATATTACTATCATCAATCCTGGTGAGCATAAATTCGGCGAGGTTTTGTTGCTGACGTGCCTGGACCATTAACGCTTGTCGGCGTTGTAAGTTGGTCTCAAAGTAATCGCGGAAGTCTTGATTACTATGGTAGATCGCAAGAAACACCTCGGCCGGTAGTAGGTGACAAAGCGTATCTTCTAGGGCGCGGTATTGATGTTTGGCGGTGCCGTGCACGAGCGCGGGGACGTCAAATAAATCCTCAGACGTATAGTGAGAAAACACTTCTTTGCCTTCTTCTGAGACTTCTTCGACACTGCCTTTAATAATGATAAACAGCTGCTCACCCGTATCGCCTGCATGGATCAGGCTGTCACCACGTCGAAAATAGCCAACATCCAGCGCTTGTCGACATTGTTTGGCTTGTGCGGGCGTTAGGCAATCAAACGGTGGCTGCGAGGTGTCAAAAGGTTCAGGCATAATCGCACTCCTCACTATGATAGCCTCAGTGTGTCCTAGCCCTCGCGATCCTGCTAGCCGACTTTAGTCTAGCCAGTTACGACGGTTTCATCGACGAGATCAATGTTTTGCCATCAATAAGCGCCGCTTGTGTCTTTTTTTCCCGTCCTATTACTGCGACACTTAGCGCCGTATGTCTCTTAATATGAAGTAATGATATGGCATTAACCCAATGTTCCCCCTTTCGTTGGTTGTCAGAATATTTTGGCGGCTTCTTTTTTTCGTATGGCGTGTATTTGCCGTTTTGGGCGATATGGTTTGAGTCTCTAGGCCTTAATTCGGGTGTGATCGGGACCTTGATTGGGCTTGGTTTTGCTACCCGATGTGTCGCCAACTTAGTGTTTACTCCGCGTGTGCAACAGGTTGAAGCTTTGTTGCCGGCTCTGCGGGCGTTGACCTTGATGGCGTTGGTGACCTGTGCCTTGCATCCTATGATGGGCGACAATGTGTGGTGGCTAGCTTTCGTCACTGTGTTGTTTAATTTAGCCATTGGTCCAGCGGTGCCCTTGTCTGATGCGTTAGCGAACTATTACGCGCGTCATCGGTATATCGACTATGGTCGTACGCGTCTTTGGGGGTCGATTGCCTTTATTGTCGGTTCGAGCTTAACGGGCTGGTTGGTGACCGAGCAATCGGCGGCAATTATTCCTTGGGTGGCAATCGGTGGCTTATCGGCATGTTTACTGCTGACCTTGCGTCGTCCGACCATCATGCCGCAAAGCGAGCATGATATGACAGGCAGCAAAGTGTCGATGCGTCAGCTATTCGGTGATCGTCAGGTCATTGTATTTTTGCTGATCGCCTCTTTGTTGCAGGGCAGTCATGCCGCCTATTACAGCTTTAGTGCGATTTATTGGAAGCAGGCCGGTTACAGCGAGAGTATCGTCGGTTATTTATGGAGCTTGGGCGTCGTATCAGAAGTGGCCGTATTTGCTCTCGGCGCCCGGCTTTTTAGCGGTTGGTCGTCCAAGTCGTTATTCCAATTGGCTGCGTTAGGCGTATTGATCCGTTGGGGGATAACAGGCACCACCACCGCAGCCATTCCCGTTGTGTTGGTTCAGTTACTCCATGGCGTCACCTTTGCCGGTGCGCACTTGGGTGCCATGCAGTATATTCAGCGTGAATGCGGAACGCGGTTGGTCGCTGCACAAGCTGCTTATAACGCGTTGCCGATGGGCGCGGTGGTCGCGGCTCTTACTACTACAAGTGGGTGGATTTATGCGGTTTCGCCATCGGGAACCTTTTACGCAATGGCGCTGCTTGCGTTGCCTGTTTTTGTGCTCCCATTACGTGAGCCCGAATTTCGACGCGCCAAGCATGCCAGTGTGCAATAAACGGCTTACCGGCTTGCAATAAAGTTAGCTAGAGCGCCCACAAAGCCAGCATTGCATGATTGAGTGGGCGCCGTTGCCGTGGTACACCCAGCCAAAGGATTTGGCACATTATGGCGTCAGGAAGGGAGTCATGACACAAGGCTGGGTAATTGTCTCTGTTTCACTGCTCTATATGGGGGCATTATTTGCCATTGCCTGGTATGGCGATCGCCAGCCGCGCTGGCTTCACAAATGGCGGCCTTGGATTTATAGCCTTTCCATTGCCGTTTATTGCACCTCTTGGACCTTTTTTGGCACCGTCGGCCAAGCGTCCAGCTCTCCATGGTCCTTTTTGCCGATTTACCTGGCGCCGATGTTGGTGTTTACCCTCGGATGGCGCTTTCTCGCTCGTCTCATTCTGATTGCCAAACGCGAACATATCACTTCGATCGCTGACTTTATTGCGGCGCGATATGGCAAGTCTCAGGGACTGGCTGTGATGGTGACGCTGATCGCTGTGGTGGGGGTGCTCCCTTATATTGCGTTGCAACTACGCGGCATTGCCATGGGCCTTGACGTGCTCTCGCCGGAAATGGGGCGGAGTGTTGGCTTAGAACAAACGCAAATTGCGTGGTTGGTGTGTGTCGTTCTCGCCGTTTTTACGGTGTTATTTGGTACTCGACACATTGATAGCACCGAACATCATCGCGGTATGATGATGGCAGTGGCGTTTGAATCTGTCATTAAGCTGGTGGCTTTTCTCGGGGTTGGCGTGTTTGTTGTTGCGCTGTTATTCCAAGCGCCGACGTTGCCAATAACGCTTGAAGCATCAGGCGTTATCGGTGAGCCCGATGTCGGTAGTTTAATCATTCACACCTTTTTAACGGGCGCCGCGATTATTTGTCTGCCGCGCCAGTTTCATACCATGGTGGTGGAAAACACGCGTGCAAGCGATTTGAACATGGCACGTAAAGTCTTCCCAACCTATCTACTCCTGATGCTAATTTTTGTCCTTCCCATGGCTTATGCCGGGCAAGCGTTATTGCCCGGTACACCGGCGGATGCCTATGTGATCCGCTTGCCCTTATCTGTGGGCGCGGAAGGCATGGCATTACTGGCGTTTATGGGCGGTGCCTCGGCAGCCAGTGGCATGGTGATTGTTTCTACCATTGCGCTGGCCATTATGGTCTCCAATGATCTTGTTATGCCGCTGCTGTTACGGCGTATGAAAATGGCCTCTCGCAATTTCGCGCAATTTTCTGGTTTATTACTCAACGTCCGTCGCGCGCTGATTTTCTTGATTTTGATTGCCGCTTGGGGCTTCTATCATTTGATTTTAACTGTCCCAACCTTGTCAGAAATTGGCTTTCTGTCTTTTGCTGCCATCGCGCAATTTGCACCTGCCATGGTTGGCGCCTTGTATTGGCGGCAAGGAAATAAAAAAGGGGTGTACGCTGGGCTGACGGTCGGATTTTCGCTTTGGTTGGTGACCATGATGGTCCAAACCGGGATGCTGGCAGGGGATGGGCAATCCAATATGCTTATCTGGCTGATTACGCCACCATCATTACCTCCACTCGCCGGGCTTAATATTATTGATTGGGGGTTGGCCTTTAGCGTATTGATGAATGCCGCTAGCTTTATCCTTGTGTCTTTATTAACACGACCGTCACTGAGTGAGCGCTTGCAAGCCGCCGCATTTGTCGGCATGCCATTACCCGAAAACGATGGTGCGCGCTTGTATCAAAGCCGAGTCACGGTCGCAGAGCTTGAGATGCTGGCGTCACGCTTCGTGGGGCGTCGACGCATGCGCCAGGCTTTTAGCCAATTTGCTGAGCAGCGCGGTGAGGAGTTAATGCCACAGCAACAGGCCAGCGCCCCTTTAATTCGTCATACCGAGCGTGTGCTGGCGGGCGTGTTTGGATCGTCATCCGCTCGGCTGGTGCTGTCTTCTGCACTACAAGGACGAAATATGCAGCTGGAGGAAATTGCCACCATCGTGGATGAAGCCTCTGAGTTGTTTGATTTTTCTCGCGGTCTTTTGCAAGGCGCCATTGAGCATATCAATCAAGGGATATCGGTGGTGGATAAACAATTACGGCTAGTGGCGTGGAATCAGCGTTATATCGATATGTTCCAATTCCCACCTGGGCTTATTCAAGTCGGACGACCGGTCGCAGACTTAATCCGGTTCAATGCTCAGCGGGGATTGTGTGGGCCGGGCGATCCGGAGGATCATGTGAGCAAACGGGTGGTGCACTTAACGCGGCGAAAGCCGCATACGTCCTCGCGTGTTCATCCCGACGGGCGCGTGATTGAATTGCAAGGTAACCCGATGCCGGGCGGGGGCTTTGTCATGACCTTTACCGATATCACCGCGTTCCGCGATGCCGAAGCCGCGCTCAAACAGTCAAACGAAACCTTGGAAGTGCGTGTGACTGAGCGAACCCAGGAATTGGAGCGCTTGAATAGCCGTTTAATCGACGCCACCCGTAAAGCGGAATCCGCCTCGCAGTCAAAAAGCCGTTTTTTAGCCGCAGTGAGTCACGACTTAATGCAACCGCTCAATGCGGCGCGCTTGTTTGCCTCATCACTGAGTGAAATGGCGGTCAACCGTGAAACAGAAACCGCCGCGCAGCATATCGAAAGTGCGCTCGAAAGTGCTGAGGTATTGATTGGAGACTTATTGGATATTTCTCGTCTTGAATCGGGCAAGATGAAAGCCCGGATTGAATCCTTTCCATTGAGTGAAGTCTTTGATGCGCTTGAAGCGGAATTTGGAGTGTTAGCACATCGACAAGGCCTCGATTTTCATGTCTGCCGCAGCCGGGCCATTGTCCGCTCGGATAAAACCCTCCTGCGGCGAGTATTGCAAAACTTCTTAACCAATGCCTTTCGCTACAACCCAGACGGACGGGTGTTATTTGGCGTGCGCCGTACCGGCCATGATTATCGAATCGAGGTTTGGGATGATGGGGATGGGATCCCGTTGGCTCGCCAGCAAGATATTTTTCAAGAGTTCACTCGGATTGAGCGCCAAGGTGCAGAGCAGGGGCTGGGACTGGGGTTGGCTATCGCGAAAGGCATTAGCCAAATCTTGTCTCAACCGTTGGGACTGCAGTCATGGCCAGGCAAGGGGACTGTTTTTTCTATCACCGTTGATGGCAGTGATATCCGCGAAGTGAATGCTATTCCGAAAGGCGCCACACCAACGCTGCACAGCGCCCAGGCGTTGGAAGGATGCCGAGTATTATGCGTTGATAATGAACAAGATATTTTGACCGGAATGACCCAGCTTTTATCACGTTGGGGCTGTGATGTGCGGTGCGCGCAAGATGTTGGCGAGGCTATGCAGCAAATCAGTGAACAATGGCAACCTGAATTTGTGCTGAGTGACTATCATTTAGCCAACCAACAAACGGGCCTACAAGTATTACAGCAATGCCAACTCAAGTTGGGCGCTTGTTTTCATGGCGTAATGATTAGCGCTGACCGCAGTGCTGAAACACAACAGGCGGTAACAGGACTAGGCTTTACGTATCTGTCTAAGCCCGTGAAGCCGCTGAAGCTACGGACCCTATTACAACAGCGAGGAAAATAATGACGCCGTTTGCATTCGCGCGCCTTGAAACCGATATCGGTACCGTCAAGGTCGAAGGACGATTTGATCCTATTGATGGCCATATTGAAGTCGATGAACTTGCTCACTTGGATGGCGACGGGTGGGCCGATGTGAACCATTGGCTTGCCGAACAAGCTTATGAACACAAAATCGCTGTGATTATTGCCGCGATTCGACCTGCCGTGATGTCGCTGAATAGCTAGTGGCTCCCTTCGCTGGGGTCATCATGGTATCATCAATTATGACGCATTTTGTCGTCGACTATGATGCGTCTTGGGCTTGCTGGTGTTCGGTGTAAAAGGTCTTGTGCTCGATAAACGTAGCAGGCGTTTGCGCAAAATAATGGCTACCCGCCATGCTCACTGCGACGCGGATTTGTGCATCATTACTCTTTGGTGCTGGCAGTGATACGAGCCAGTGGGTACCTTTATTACCGGTGGCTTGCATTGCTTGGGGCGAGGTCTGTGCCAGGCCAATACGAACACCTTCTAAAGGCAACTCACTGATCAGCCGCAACGTCAGCTGATTATCCTCGATCCCTTGTGACTCCAGTTTGAGTTTCATATCACCATTTTCGAGCTGACAAAATCCGCTGGTATAGCGACAGTTGGAACGGACAGCAAGCGGGTAGCTTTTCCCCGGTTGGGCCGCCTTGGGCGCTTCAGACACACTGGCATCGACCGCAAAATAGGCTATCACTGCGAGCACTGGCGCGACTAGCATCGCGATAACTACATGCTTGTTGGTTAATAAACGCGTTATCGTTGACATCATGCCTCTCCTTGGCTGGCCATAATCGGTCGTTTAAAAGCCCCCGAAGGGGCTTGATAGTTTAACACTGTATCAATGTGATTGCGCATCACCCGCACCCGATGGCATGCGAACGTGTTCGACTAAGTCTTGCACCTCTTGCGGTGTTTCCTTCGTCATGCGTGACACAATGATAGCGACGACAAAGTTGCAGACTGCCCCGACTGCACCAAAGGCATTGGGTTCAATCCCTAAGATCCAGTTGCTGCCTAAGCCTTCTAAGTAGGTCCAATCAGCGACAAACAGAATCCCTTTATGTTGGAAGACATAGAACAGAGTGACACTGATCCCCGCTACCATACCCGCAATTGCGCCCTCTTTATTGATGGTTTTGGTGAAGATCCCCATCATCAGTACCGGGAATATCGATGACGCGGCCAAACCAAAGGCAAGTGCCACTGTCCCGGCCGCAAAGCCTGGTGGATTGAGCCCCAAGTATCCAGCGCCGGCAATCGCTAATGCCATGGATATCCGGCTCGCCATCAGCTCGCCTTTTTCACTGATATTCGGATTGACGACCCCCTTAATCAGGTCATGGGATATCGCGGACGATATAGCCAATAATAACCCGGCTGCGGTCGATAAAGCGGCCGCCAGGCCACCGGCGGCAATCAAGGCGATCACCCAGTTAGGCAGTTTGGCGATTTCGGGGTTGGCCAGGACAATAATATCGCGGTCAACGCGTAATTCGTTGGTTGCCGGATCCGACGTGTACTGAATTTTTTGATCGCCGTTTTTATCATCAAAACCAAGTAGCCCGGTTTTTTCCCAGTTTTTGAACCAGTCTGGACGCTCGTCATAGACAAGATTGTCGCCATTAGGCAGATTCACAGTGTCCATTAAGTTCAAGCGCGCCATTGCCGCGACCGCAGGTGCTGAGGTGTACAAAATCGCGATAAAGAACAGCGCCCAACCCGCAGAAGCCCGAGCATCACGTACCTTAGGCACGGTAAAGAAACGGATAATGACGTGGGGTAAGCCAGCAGTACCAATCATCAGTGACATGGTGTAGGCAAACATATTGAGCGTACTGCCACGCACTGCGGTGGTGTATTCCACAAAGCCAAGTTCGGTGACCACCTGATCCAGTCGATCGAGCAGATACTGATCGGTGCCTGCCATGGTGCTACCGAGACCCAGTTGTGGGAACGGATTACCAGTCAAGTTAAGGGAAATAAAGATTGCGGGAATGGTGTAAGCTAAAATGAGTACGCAATATTGAGCAATTTGGGTGTAAGTAATGCCTTTCATCCCGCCCATCACGGAATACATAAAGACGATCACCATACCGATTAATAGCCCGGTGGAGTAATCCACTTCTAAAAAGCGACCAAAAGCCACCCCAACGCCTTTCATCTGACCGATAACATACGTCACCGAGGCGATGATTAAGCAGATGACAGCGACGATACGTGCGGTTTTTGAATAAAAGCGCTCACCGACAAACTCTGGCACGGTAAATTTGCCAAACTTACGGAGATAAGGCGCGAGCAGCAATGCAAGAAGCACGAAGCCGCCAGTCCAACCCATTAAAAACACCGAACCGCCATAACCCATAAAGGCAATTAAGCCGGCCATTGAAATAAAGGAAGCGGCTGACATCCAGTCTGCAGCGGTGGCCATCCCGTTTGCGATGGGGTTGACCCCGCCGCCCGCGACGTAAAACTCCTTGGTGGAGCCTGCGCGTGCCCAAATTGCAATCCCGATGTAGAGTGCGAATGTGAACCCGACAACAATATAAGTAATGGTTCTTAAATCCATGTGTTTATCCTCTTACTCGTCGTCAACACCGAACTCGCGATCGAGTTTGCGCATTTGTTTGGTATACACAAAAATGATGCCGAGGAAGGTATAAATCGATCCCTGCTGAGCAAACCAGAATCCTAATTTGTAGCCGCCAATTTGAATGGTATTGAGAGCATCAACGAATAAGATCCCGCAGCCAAATGAGACCACAAACCAGACAATCAGTAAGCTGATCATCAGTTTTACGTTTCTGTCCCAGTAGGCTTTTGCGTGTTCCTTGCTTTGAAACGCCATCGCCTTCTCCTTGTTTATTACGTTAATGGAATGTTACGTAATGACGATAGCAGGGGTTAGGCAAAGCGACATTGCAACTTTAGTCGAGCTTAGTTGTAGGCAATCGCAGGAAAAATCAGGTGTTTTGTGAGGTAGGTTGGGCTGGCTCCGTGTGAGCCAGCCAAGGCTTTCGCCAAAGGTCTAACTTAAGTGGTAAAACTTTTGGACCCCTTCGAGTAAATTAGCCACTGCCACCGAGGCGAGAATCAGCCCCATTACGCGACTGATAATAGAAGCGCCCACATTACCAATCACCTTGTGAATCACATTGGCCCCGAGGAGTAAAGCCAAGGTCGCGAGCAGAACTAAAAACATCACTCCCGCTGTGATCGCTTGTTCAGCAATGGCATAGCGGTTGTTATCGGTGAGCATCACAATGGCCATCATGGCGCCGGGGGAGGCAATGGAAGGCACAGCCAAGGGGGAAACGGCCGTTGCCGCTATCTCGGCTTTATCCACGTTTTCGCTCAGCATTTTGGCCTCTTGGCTGGGTTTGCCTTCGCCGAAAATCATGGTCAGAGCAAAAAGAAGGAGTACTAAACCGCCCGCGGCTTGAAATGCGGGCAGTGGAATTTGCATCGCTTCTAACAAAATCTGACCAATAATGAGAAAGAAAAGCAAAATAGCAAAGGAAATAGTGACGGCTTTAATGGCAACGCGGCGTTTTTGTTTCGCCGTCATATGGCTGGTTTGCGAGAGATAAATGGGCACGCTACCGACAGGATCGATCACGGCCCATAAGATCACGAATTGTGTAGCCAGAATACTTAGCATGGGCGCTCCATAATAGGGTCGAGGGCGCTAGCGTATCAAAGTTCTATATTGGATTGCTGCAATAAAATCACCGCTTGCGTACGATTTTTCACCCCGAGCTTGCGGAAAATAGCCGTCATATGCGCTTTGATGGTGGCTTCGGAAACGGCGAGATCGTAAGCGATTTGTTTATTGAGCAGACCGTCACAGAGCATCCGCAACACCTTATACTGCTGCGGTGTCAGCGCTGCGAGTTTGCTAGATAGGCTCTCGCTGTCATCCTCCTCGCCGAGATCATCAGGAAAACAAGGCGTTCCCTCGAGTACCTGGGTTAATGATTGTACCAAGGCGCGCATATCGCTGGACTTAGGGATAAAGCCAAACGCACCATGTGAATACACTTGACGGATCACATTGCGTTCTTCGCTGGCAGAGACGACGACAATGGGCAGGTTAGGATATTGGTTGCGCAGCTCAATCAGACCGGACATGCCGTTAGCGCCGGGCATTTTGAGGTCGAGTAAGACTAAATCGACGTCAGCATCTCGTGCGAGTATTTTATGCAAGCTATCTAAGCTATCTGCTTCCAACAGGTTGGCACCGCTTATCGCCATATGCACAGATTGAAATAAGGCATTTCGAAATAGTGGATGATCATCAGCAATAACGATGGTGTGTTGCGCTTCCATAATGCGGCTATCTTTCCCTTCAGTTTCTTTCAACCTATCACCCGATGCAGGGCTTATCAATTTTGTAACAAGAGAACTAAGAGATTGATCATTCCTTGCTTTTTACTGACGGCATAAGTGCATGTTCATTGAGGTGAGCGAGAAATGCCTCAGGAGGTAAAAAGCCGGTTATACGCGCCGCTTGATTTCGTTCCCCCGTTGGAAGCCAAAAATCGAGAGTCGGTAAGCCTGCCACCGCTTGGCTACGCATCAAGGCAAAATCTTCCGGACGGTTTTCACTCAGGTTCACTTTAATTCGGTGCATAGTACTAAGTGGCTTAGCCACTGCCGGATCAGTGAATGTCTTTTGCGCAAACTGTTTGCATGGAATGCACCAGTCGGCGTAATAGTCGACAAAGGCGACTTGTTGATTGGTAGCGGCTTTGGCAAGTTCAGCCTCAAGCGCGGCTTGGCTATTAACGGTCACAAACGTTGGCGCCGTGACGGTATGCGATGTTGTCGCAGGGACGGTAGCTTGTTGCGAGCGAACAATATAAAGCGCACTGGCGCCTAATGCGGCAACCAACAATCCAGCAGTCAATGCGACACGGCGACGCTGTCTCATATGTTTTCCTTTTCACGCTAATAGGATGAGTATACACACATACCATGACTTGCTTAGAAAAAGGAAATGACGACATCAAGATGTTTGCCCGCAGAGACGCACTGCCCCATCAGTGGCAGTGCGTCGCCGACGCTTAGGCGCGTTTTTTCGCGCGCCCTTGTACGGCTTTAAAACGCGGATTCGTTTTGCAAATGACAAACATGCGTCCGCGGCGACGGATAACCTGGCAATCAGGGTGACGCTGGCGGGCGCTTTTCAGTGAGTTCAATACCTTCATGACGACGCCTTTTGACTGCGACCAATTTGGCCAAACTTGCGCGCAAAGTTGGCGGCGCGCCCCTCTTTATTGGCAGCGCGTTGTTTACCTGTGTACACCGGATGTGAAGCGCTCGAGATATCCAACGGGTAGTAAGGATAGGTTTTGCCATCTTGCCACTCAATGGTGCGTGATGTTTGCAAGGTTGATCCGATTATAAAATAGGCGTCAACGCTGGTGTCATGAAAAACGACAGGGCGGTACTCGGGATGGATATTGGCTTGCATAATGACTCCTTATTAATTGTTATGATATAACATAACAATTAAAGGCAGGAAAGAAAAGCTTGCCTAGTGTCTAGGTTAAAGATCTCAATTTCCGAACTTTTTGTTGTCAGTTCGCGAAAAGTGTTACTTTTTCTTACTTGAATCAACATACGCGTTACGGGGCCTGGTTAGACTTTGGCCATGGTGCTGGGCGCGTTTGCTCTCGTGTGTGAACGCGACGTAGTGGGAAAGTCTATCCAAAGTAGGAGAAAATTATGTTTTTGGTTGAGTTATTAGTGGTACTCAGCTGCATCTTAGTGGGTGCCCGTATCGGCGGCATCGGTTTAGGTGTGATGGGCGGGCTTGGACTTTTAGTGTTGAGCTTTGTGTTCGGGTTGCAACCGACGCATCCTCCGATTGATGTTTTATTAATGATCATGGCGGTAGTTGCCGCCGCCGCGACCATGCAAGCGGCAGGGGGCCTCGATTTTTTAATTAAAATTGCCAGTGGCATTCTGCGCAAAAATCCACGTCATATTACTTTTGTTGCGCCTTTAGTGACGTATGTCTTTACCATGATGGCAGGGACGGGACACGTGGCGTACTCGGTGTTGCCAGTTATTGCCGAAGTGAGCCGCAAAAGCGGGATTCGTCCTGCTCGCCCTCTCGGTATGGCGGTGATTGCCTCACAGTTTGCGATTGTGGCCAGCCCGATTGCCGCTGCTGTGGTGGCATGTGTCGCCTTTTTAGAGCCGCAAGGCATCACACTAACAGATGTTCTATCAGTGACCATTCCTAGCACCTTTATCGGTTTGGCGCTGGCGTGTGTGATCGTGAATAAACTGGGCAAAGAGCTTAAAGACGATCCTGAATATCAACGTCGCCTGCAAGATCCCGACTTTCGTCGAGAAATGGAAGCCGATTTGGCCGTTGAAGATATCGAAGTCACGTCGGAGGCGAAAAAATCGGTCGCATTGTTCTTATTCGGTGCGTTAGCCGTGGTCATTATGGGGGCTTTCCCTGCTTTGCGTCCGGCATTTGATGGTGAGCCAATGGGCATGGCACACACCATTGAAATCGTCATGTTGTCGGTTGCTGCGTTAATTATTCTGACTTGTAAACCAGACGGTAATGCGATTAGCCAAGGCTCAGTATTCCATGCTGGGATGCGTGCCATCGTTGCTATCTTTGGTATTGCTTGGTTAGGGGATACCTTGGTTGCCGGCCATCTAGATATGGTCAAAGACGCGGTATCTGGCTTGGTTGAAGTGGCGCCCTGGACATTTGCTTTTGCCTTATTTGCTCTATCAGTGATGGTGAATAGTCAAGGTGCAACGACGGCGGTGCTTGTTCCAGTAGCGATTTCGCTTGGCTTACCTCCTTCGATGATCATTGCCACCTTTGTTGCGGTAAATGGTTATTTCTTCGTCCCGAACTATGGTCCGATTATCGCTTCTATTGATTTTGACCGCACCGGTACTACGCGGATTGGTAAGTATGTGTTCAACCATAGCTTTATGTTGCCAGGCTTACTGAGCATGGTCTTCAGTATTGCATGTGGTTTGTTGATTACCCAGGTGTTGTAGCGGCTGTTTCACCGGCATGAAAAAGGGCGCTATTAGCGCCCTTTGTTGTTTTATGGTTGTTGTGATTTTGACCGACTAAGCGTTAAAGCGTTTGCCGCGGTATTTGGGGTGCATGAGGTTCTCAACGGAGAAAATCTCATCAAGCTCAGACTCTGTCATCAAACCACGCTCGAGTATCACCTCTTTAACACTTTTACCGGTTTCCGCACAAATCTTGCCGACAATATCGCCTTCGTGATGACCGATAAAGGGGTTGAGATAGGTGATAATCCCAATCGAGTTATGCACGTAGTGCTCGCACACTTCTTGGTTAACCGTAATCCCGCTTACACACTTCTCACCCAAGTTCCGGCAGCCATTCGCCAGGATGGAAATAGACTCAAACAGTGCCTGCCCAATTACGGGCTCCATCACGTTAAGCTGAAGTTGGCCGGCTTCGGCAGCAAAGGTGATGGTAGTGTCGTTCCCCATGACTCGATAACAAACCTGATTGACTACTTCAGGGATCACCGGGTTGACCTTGGCAGGCATGATGGATGAACCGGCTTGCATTTCAGGCAAGTTAATTTCATTCAGTCCTGCACGAGGGCCAGAAGAAAGTAGGCGTAAATCATTACAGATCTTCGATAGTTTCACCGCCAGGCGTTTTAGCGCGCCATGCACCATGACATAGGACCCACAGTCTGAGGTGGCTTCAATCAAATCTTCTGCCGGTATACAAGGTAAACCAGTAATCTCTGCAAGGCGTTTCACCGCCAGTTGCTGGTAACCTTCTGCAGCATTCAACTTCGTCCCGATCGCGGTGGCGCCTAAGTTCACTTCTAAAAGTAGGGCCGCCGTATATTTGATGTTTTTAATCTCTTCACGCAGCAGTACAGAGAAGGCTTTGAACTCTTGTCCCACTGTCATTGGCACCGCATCTTGCAGCTGGGTACGGCCCATTTTTATGACATGAGCGTACGTGTCTGCTTTGACATCGAATTCTTTTTGTAAGTAATCAATCGCATCCATCAGTTTGAGAATGCTGTTATATACCGCAATTCGAAATCCGGTTGGATACGCACAGTTAGTGGATTGGCTCTTGTTGACGTGATCGTTAGGGTTAATCACATCATAATCGCCTTTCTCGTGCCCCATCAGTTCAAGCGCAAGATTGGCAATTACCTCGTTGGCGTTCATGTTCACCGAGGTGCCCGCGCCGCCTTGAAAGACATCCGAGGGGAACTGATCCATGCATTTGCCGGTTTCCAACATCTGGTCACAGGCTTTGATGATGTAATCACCGACGTCAGCAGGGATCACGCCAAGTTCTTGGTTGGCCATTGCGGCGGCCTTTTTGGTATAAACCATGCCGCGTACGAAATCTGGGATATCAGAAATACGGGTGCTTGAAATAGTGAAGTTCTCAATCGCGCGCAAGGTATGAATGCCATAATACGCATCTGCAGGCACCGCTCGTTGGCCGAGTAAGTCCTCTTCCAAGCGGGTGGCAGTGGTTTGCGTAGGGGTATCATTGGGGGTAATAATCGTCTGAGACATGCGTTGGCCTTAACATCAAGTTATTATAATGATTAAAACGTCGCCACAAATATTGCTGTAGAATCCATTCCTCAGAGATTTTGGCTGGATGTATCGTCTATTACATCGTTTCAACCCATATTACAGCACATGATGCGGTTGAAATGGCTGACTTCCGTCACAGCTGTAACATGATGACTAAACAAAATGCGCTTTCTTGCGCTGGGATTCAAGCAGTAAATACAGGATCCCGGTTCGGCTTTTGCCTTATTTTGATGTTAGGATGAAACGTCAATTTTTAGCGCGAGGTGAACCGTGTTTCCAGTCTTACTACTGCTATTTATTCTGGTCCCAGTGATCGAAATTGGCCTATTTATTCAGGTCGGCGGCTGGCTGGGCTTGTGGCCGACCTTGGCGTTGGTTCTGATCACGGCATTTGTCGGTGCGTCTTTGGTCCGTAATCAGGGGTTGATGACGCTGGCCTCGGTGCAGGACAGGCTCAATCGCGGTGAGTTACCGGCGCAGCAAATCCTTGAAGGCGTGATGCTTGCGGTAGCAGGTGTCTTGCTGTTGACGCCAGGCTTTATGACCGATGCGATGGGGATGTTGGTGCTGCTACCAGCACCGCGTGCGGCGCTCGCCAAACAAGTGATGAAACGGGTCACTGTGTCTCAAGCGGGCTTTGGCCAAGGCGGCTTCCACCAAGGAGGTAATACGCAAGGCCCCTTTGGTGACGATCCTTTTCGTCGTGGCGGGCGCGATGATGATGGCAATACCTTTGAAGGTGAGTACGAGCGTAAAGACGATGACGACGATGACAATCATCGCCTAAGATAACGTTTACGTTGTAATAAACATCGACAAAAATGGCCGCACACTGCGGCCATTTTTAGTTTTTTGCGGACCTTATGGGCCTATTGCACTATTGTCGTTTATTCAGCGAGTGTCGTTTATTCAGCAAGCTCAGGGCGTTGGCGATATTGGTCGAGTGATGCTGGATTATCCAGTGCGCTTAACTGTGCCACGTCTTGGCCATGGACCACATCGCGCACCGCCAACTCAGCCAGTTTGCCTGACTTGGTGCGCGGAATATCGCTCACCTCGGCAATCACCGCGGGAACATGACGCGGTGTACACTGGGTGCGAATAGTTTTTTTGATGGCTTGCTTGATTGGCTCATCCAGTGTCACACCGGCGGCGAGTTTGACGAATAGCACCACGCGGATATCATTTAGCCATTGCTGACCAATGACCACTGAATCGATGATCTCGCTAAGCTGATTTACATGGCGATAGATTTCCGCCGTACCAATTCGCACCCCGCCTGGGTTCAATACCGCATCAGACCGACCATAAAACACCATGCCACCTTGTGCGGTCAGGCGCACATAGTCACCATGGAACCAGATGTCATCAATCTTGTTCCAGTAGGCATTATGGTAGCGACTGCCATCGGTATCGTGCCAAAAGCCAACCGGCTGGTTGGGGAAGCTATTACAACACACCAGTTCCCCTTTCTGCTCTTCAACCGCTTGGCCTTGGGCGTTAAACACTTGTACATCCAGCGCCAAGCTCCGCTTTTGGCTTTCGCCGCGATAAACCGGTGACAGCGGGCTGCCAAGAACAAAGCAGCCACAAATGTCGGTGCCACCCGCAATCGAGCTTAATTGCAGATCAGATTTTATTTTTTGATAGACATAATCAAACTGCTCGGGCGCAAGTACCGAGCCGGTCGAACATAGGACGCGTAGTGACGTCAGCGAGTAATCATCTTTCGGCGCCACACCTTGTTTTTCCAATGCCTCTAAGTATTTGGCTGCGGTGCCAAAAAGGGTGAGCCGGTGCCGCTCGGCCAGTCGCCAAAGTACCCCCGCATCGGGATAAAACGGCGAGCCATCATAGAGCACCAAGGTCGCGCCGCTTGCTAAAGCGCTGACTTGCCAATTCCACATCATCCAGCCGCAGGTGGTGAAATAGAAAAAGCGATCGCCGGGGCGCACATCCGAATGGAGCTGATGCTCTTTCAAATGATTGAGCAATATCCCCCCTACCGAATGAATAATGCACTTGGGCTTACCCGTGGTGCCGGAAGAGTAAAGCACAAAGAGTGGGGCATTGAACGCCACGCGGGTAAAGCGAAGCGGCGGCACGTCCTTGACTAATAAGTCCTGCCAGTTATCCACGCCAGCAGGTAAAGAAGGTCGCTCGCCATCAAAAGGGATCACCACTAGGCGTTCAATGGCCGGTACGTTACCCACCACCTGCTGTGCTTTATTCAGGCAGTCATAGGTTTTGCCGTTATAGTGGTAATGATCGGTGGTAAACAGCACTTTGGGCTCGGTTTGGCCAAAACGGTCTAACACACTGTCGACGCCAAAGTCCGGTGAGGTTGAGGTCCAAATCGCGCCCAGTGCCGCGGTGGCAAGCATCGCAATCACGGTTTCAGGCAGGTTAGGTAAATAGCCCGCAACCACATCGCCCGGCTGAACGCCTTGCATATATAGGTAGTGACGGATGGCCGCGACCTGATCGACGAGCTCACGCCAAGTGAGGGTTCGTGCTACCTCATGCTCACCGCTAAAAATCATCGCCGGTTGGTCGGCATATTGCTCTGCGTGCTTGAGCAGGTTTTCGGCATAGTTCAGACGTGCGGTGGGAAACCAGTGGCTATCTCGATTGGGGTGCTCGGGATCGATATCGCACACTCTCTCGCCCGGATCGCCGATCACGCCGGAAAATTGCCATAACTGTTGCCAAAAATCGCCGCTTTGACGTACTGACCATGCATAAAGATCGTCATAACCGCTTAGCTGGGTGTCGTGAGTCTGATTCACGGCACGGATAAACGCAGCGAGTAACGTGTGGGTTTGACGTTCCTTATCCGGCGCCCACAACAATCCGTCTTTCATGTCCTCTCCTTAGCCCTTATCAGGGTGTGCCTGTATAAATGCATCCAACGTTTGGCATTGTGATTCAATGCGCGTCAAAGTTGGGTAGGCCGTTAAATCAAACGCAAATCGGCGTGCATTAAACAGCTGCGCGACCAAACAAATATCGGCCAAATTGGGCGCTTCTCCGCCGATAAAGGAGCTGTCTAATCCTTGTAGTTTGGCTTCCAAGCCATCGAACCCTTGTTTTAGCCAATGGTGATACCAAGTGATTTTGTCATCATCACTGTGGCCAAAGGGGCCGGTTAAGTATTGCAGAACTCGCAAGTTATTGAGTGGATGCACATCACAGGCAATATCGAGTGCCAGAGAGCGGCACTGGGCTTTTTGCACTGGATCACCGGGGAGCAGTTTGACCTGTGGATAGCGCTCATCGAGGTATTCGATAATGGCGAGCGATTGGCTCAAGGTGACATCGCTATCGACCAAGGTAGGCACTAAACCGGCGGGGTTGAGCGAACGATAGGCGTCACTGTGCTGATGTTTATCCAGAAGGGACACGGTTTCTCGTTGGTAGCTGAGGCCTTTAAGGCCAAGGGCGATGCGGACGCGGTAGGCCGCGGTCGACTTACTGTAATCATAAAGCAGCATACAAGCTCCTAGACGGCGTCAACGTCAAGCGCGCCCAGAGGCACCGGGCGCGCATCAAGGTTACTCTGCGATGTAACGGGTCACAGTTTGCTCAATGGCGCCGAAAATAGACGCATCTTGGCTGTCGCGCATATCGATGGTGACACTATCGCCAAAGGTCATAAACGGGGTTTTTGCCTCGCCTTGGTCGATAATTTCCAGCATGCGCTTTTCGGCTAAGCAGCAAGAGCCTTTACTGCGATCGGTATTGGACACGGTGCCGGAGCCAATAATGGTCCCGGCACTGACATGACGGCTTTTCGCTACATGGGCGACTAGTTCGGCAAAATCAAAGGTCATATCGACACCGGCGTCGGGCGAGCCAAACCAGTCGCCGTTCAGAGTGACATGCATCGGCAAGTGGACTTTATGGTCGCGCCAGTGATCGCCAAGCTCATCGGGGGTAACCGCCACCGGCGAAAAAGCAGAGGCGGGCTTGGATTGGAAAAAACCGAACCCTTTGGCAAGCTCGCCGGGGATCAGGTTGCGCAGAGAAACATCGTTGACCAGCATCAGTAATTTAATGTGTTGGCCGGCTTTGTCAGCGCTTAGGTGCATGGGCACATCATCGGTGACGACGGCTAGCTCGGCTTCAAAATCACAGCCCCATGCATCATCCACTAATTCAATCTCATCACGCGGACCAAGAAAGCCATCAGACATGCCTTGATACATCAAAGGATCGGTCCAAAAACTCTCAGGCATTTTTGCACCGCGTGCTTTGCGCACCAGTTCAACGTGGTTAACGTAGGCGCTACCATCCGCCCACTGAAAGGCGCGGGGCAGCGGTGAATCGCAGACACTTGGGTCAAAGGCAAAAGACTCACTGACTTGGTTGTCGTTAAGCGCGTCATAGCGCTGAGTCAGTTTGGGCGCAAGGGTCGTCCAATTATCGAGTGCCGCTTGTAGTGTGGGCGCAATATCGTCGGCGTGGACGGCGCGAGTAAGGTCGCGAGAGACCAAAATCAATTTGCCATCACGTCCGTGTTTGAGTGAAGCCAGTTTCATTGCTTTCTCCTTCGCTATTCTGCGTCACTTGGCGTGCGCCAAGAGTAGACATAATCGGTCAGTTCGGTGGCTTTCGCCGCGTCGCCCATATCAAGTGGCATGCGGGTATCGATCATCACCGCCACTTCATCGGTCTCTTTTTTCTGATGCTTTTTGCCCGCGGCAAAGGCTTTTGGGTGAGGTCCATGTGGGAAGCCACAAGGGTGTAAGGTCACCATACCGGCATCAATGTTATCGCGGCTGAAAAAGTCACCTTGGTGATAGAAAAGCACTTCATCATAGTCATCGTTATTGTGGTAAAAAGGCACCTTCAGTGCGCCAGGATCCGACTCGATCGGGCGGGGGACAAAGGTACAAATCACAAAACCTTGCGCGACAAAGGTGGTGTGCGCGGATGGCGGCAAGTGATAACGATGGCTCATTAGTGGGCGGATATCTCGCCAGTTAAGCCGGAATACGGTGAGGTTGCCCTTCCAGCCTACGGCATCGAGTGGGTTATAAGGATAAGTGACACGGTTGAGCTGTTGGCGCGATTTGATCATCACCTGCCAGCTTTCGCTATCGGATTGCTGGGCTTTAAAGCTATCGTCAATACGTGCATGTTCTAGCACCGCGGGGTCAAACACCGCATGCTCGCCGACAATGCCTCGTTCGGCGCTCATGTAGGAGCCATGTGTCGCTTCAATCATCAGCAAAGTAGTGGCCTCATCCGGCACCAGTCGCCAGCTGGTGGCACGAGGAATAATCAAGTAATCGCCTTTGCTGTAGCGCAAGTGGCCGTAATCGCAATACAGCGAGCCTTCGCCCTGATGGACGAATAAGCAATCGTCGCCATCGCTGTTGCGCACCAGATAAGACATGGCGGTATCGGTGCGCCATAAGCGAACCTGAACATTGGCATTGGATAACAGCACAGGGGCATCCATTGGCGACGTGCCTTGCGTTTCAACTCGGTTGGTGTCAAAAGCATGCGGTCGCAATGGGCCTTCCCACTCACTCCAGCCCGTCGGGGGATGGCGGTGATACATATGGCTGGCCGGGCCAAAAAAGCCTTCCTTGCCACATTCGCGCTCGTAGGTTCCTTCGGGAAAGTCGCAGTGGGCTTGACGTGAGGCGTCCCCTTCACGAATGGGGAATGAAAACCACTTTCGCATATCTCGCTCCTTGTGCTGGGCGGCCGTGGTCACCGGTACGGCCAAATAGTTTCAAAAGAAACAATCTATCCGTTTATACTAGCGAGCAGACAAGATAAAAAGCAACGTACTGTTAACAAATATTTTACCTTGTCTGTTCAGTATTTTTGCCGCCTAAAAACCGTAAGTGTAAACAAAGCACTACCTTTGCATCTTATCGACGCCTCTCGTAAAGTAAGGTATATGATTTCAATTGAAACTAACTGATATGACCGTTCCGCACCTAGCCCTTGACAGTTTTTTGCCCTACAAATTAGTTCACACCGCAGAGCTGGTTGCCGATAGTCTTGCGGCACGTTATGAAGCAGAGTTTGGATTGTCGCGTCCAGAATGGCGCGTGCTGGCCTCTTTGGGCGCACGGGATGGCGTGATGGCGAAAGATTTAGCCGCAGAAACGCGGTTGGATAAAGTGAGAGTGTCGCGCTTGCTTACCCGTTTAGAGCAGCATCAGTTGGTAGAGCGACGCGCGTGTCAAGGTGATCAGCGCGCCGCGTTAGTCCATTTGACCGACAAAGGCCGCACCCATTATCAGACCATTATTCCCAAGGTGTTGGAGTGGGAAAAAGCCATGCTTGAGGGACTCAGTGCGGCGCAGTATCAAGCCTTATATCAGGCATTAGATGCCTTGCAGCACCGAGTGTATCACTTGGATCAGACCGGCAGTGACGAAGCCAGTGTTTGACGGCGCAACACCACGGCATACAGGTACGCCATAATACCGGCCAGTAGATTGGCAACAGCGATTCCCGCAAACAGGCCATGGGTGCCGTTGACCATGCCGCCCAGCCACGCACAGGGCACTAAGAAAACAAACAAACGGACTAGGTTGCAGGCGAACGAATGCAGCGAACGCTTCATGGCATTCAGGCCGCCGACCAATAACATCAAGGTGCCTTGTAAGCCGTAACTGGCCGGGACCACCATCAAATAGTGGGCAATTTCTTGTTGAACCCGCACATTGTCACTGAACACATCCGCAATCAGATCGATAAAAGGCCACAGCGATAAGTACAAGGCAAATTGGAACAAGATGGCAAAGCGCATCGCACTGAACAGCGCCTGAAAGGCCCGCTGATGGTATTGGGCGCCAAAGTTTTGCGACATTAAGGGCGTAAGCGAAGACGTCATTGCCATCATCACTATCAATAAAATCGCTTCAATCCGTTGCGCGGCGCCATAGGCGGCAACGCTTTCTGTGCCTTGTGAGGCGAGCATCATCATTAATATGGCAGCTGCTGCAGGGTTGAGCGCATTGGTCATTCCAGCAGGCATGCCAATTTTAAGAATTTGACTCACATCGGTGCCAATCTGTTGCCATTGCGGCGCAATCAGTAACTGCTCTCGTCGAGTGAGTACGATAAGTGCAGCGAGCATGGCTCCGGCCCAGCTCAAGGCACTAGCGATAGCGGCACCTTGCACGCCTAGTTCAGGGAAAGGGCCTAAACCAAAAATTAGCAAGGGGTCGAGAACGCCATTAATCAGCCCAGAGACCATCATGATTTTGGCTGGGGTTTTGGTATCACCTGTGGCACGAATGGCGGCATTACCTGCCATCGGTACCACCAATAAAGGAATCGTGAGGTACCATATCTGCATATATTCATGGATCAGTGGAAGTAAATCTTTACTGGCGCCTAATGCAGAAAAAACGGGAACAATGGTGGCAGCACCCAACCAGCCAACCAACATCACGAGTAACAAGGCCAATAATAATCCGTGGGTTGATACGCGCGCCGCATCTTGGTGATCTCCTTGGCCGAGTAAACGTCCGACAAGTGCTGCAATACCGACTCCTAACCCGAGAGTGATGGAGTTCACCGCAAAGGTGATAGGAAAGGTAAAACTCACCGCTGCCAACGCCTCTGTCCCTAGTTGCGAGATAAAAAAGGTATCGACCACGTTGAACATGATGATCGCAAACAGGCCGAACACCATTGGAATCGTCATTTTGCGCAAGGTTTGATTAATTGGAGCAGAAAGCAACCCGTGTTTATCGTTCATAGTCTCTGATCGCTGAGTTGGGACGGCTTACCCTAGCGGATCCGCATAAGGTGAGAAAGTTACGTGTCTAAAAAAAACAAAAAAATTGCTGTAAAGCCCTTGGGAAAGAAAAAGTCCGTCCCCACATAGGGAGAGACATCAGGTACCGGACGCATGTACGGCCTGTGTGCATACTTACTTCATCAAACGGAACATCATTACTAATTCAGGAGACGACCGATGAACATTCGTCCACTACATGATCGCGTTATCGTTGAGCGCCAAGAAGCTGAGTCTAAATCAGCGGGCGGCATCGTGTTAACTGGTTCTGCTGCAGAAAAATCTACCCGCGGTAAAGTACTGGCGGTAGGTAAAGGCCGTATTCTTGAAAACGGCAGTGTGCAGCCGTTGGACGTTCAAGTGGGTGACACTGTTATCTTCTCTGAAGGCTTTGGTACCAAAACCGAAAAGATCGAGGGTCAAGAGGTTTTGATCTTGTCTGAAAGCGACATTATGGCAATCGTTGAGTAATTCATTTCACCTCCAATCAATAACGTAAGAAAGGAATAAAAACATGGCTGCTAAAGACGTTAAATTTAGTGACGACGCACGTGCGAAAATGCTCGAAGGTGTGAATGTTCTGGCGGATGCCGTTCGCGTCACACTGGGCCCTAAAGGCCGTAACGTAGTGCTCGACAAATCATTCGGTGCACCAACCATCACTAAAGATGGTGTTTCTGTTGCGCGTGAAATTGAGCTGGAAGACAAATTCCAGAACATGGGCGCGCAAATGGTGAAAGAAGTCGCTTCACAAGCCAATGATGCGGCGGGTGACGGCACGACCACAGCGACCGTATTGGCGCAGTCTATTATTAGCGAAGGCCTAAAAGCAGTTGCTGCGGGCATGAACCCAATGGATCTGAAACGTGGTATCGACAAAGCTGTCGTTGCCGCGGTGGAAGAGCTGAAAAATCTGTCTGCACCTTGCACCAGCAACAATGCTATTGAGCAAGTGGGGACTATCTCGGCAAACTCTGACCACACCGTTGGTAAGCTTATCGCACAAGCAATGGACAAAGTGGGCCGTGACGGTGTGATCACTGTTGAAGAAGGGCAGTCACTGCAAGACGAACTGAGCGTTGTGGAAGGCATGCAGTTCGACCGCGGTTACTTGTCTCCGTACTTCATCAACAACCAAGAAGCCGGTAATGTTGAACTGGATAACCCATTTATCCTACTGATCGACAAAAAAGTCTCTAACATTCGCGAACTACTGCCAACCCTTGAAGCGGTTTCTAAAGCGTCTCGTCCGCTGCTGATCATTGCAGAAGATCTTGAAGGTGAAGCGCTGGCCACCTTGGTGGTAAACAATATGCGCGGCATTGTCAAAGTGGCAGCAGTGAAAGCACCTGGTTTCGGTGATCGTCGTAAGGCGATGCTACAAGACATCGCGACCCTGACTGCAGGTACTGTCGTGTCTGAAGAGATCGGTATGGATCTTGAGAAAGTGACACTAGAAGACCTTGGCCAAGCCAAGCGTGTCACCATTACTAAAGACAACACCACAATTGTTGATGGTATTGGTGAAGAAGCGGCGATCGAAGGTCGTGTTGCTCAAATTCGTCAACAAATCGAAGACGCGACGTCTGACTACGACAAAGAAAAACTGCAAGAGCGCGTTGCCAAACTGGCTGGCGGTGTTGCGGTGATTAAAGTCGGTGCAGCGACCGAAGTTGAAATGAAAGAGAAGAAAGATCGCGTTGAAGACGCATTGCACGCAACCCGTGCTGCGGTTGAAGAAGGCGTGGTTGCCGGTGGTGGCGTTGCGCTTATCCGTGCTGCAAGCAAAGTCGGTGAGCTAAAAGGCGATAACGAAGAGCAAAATGTCGGTATCCGTGTGGCGCTACGTGCGATGGAATCACCACTGCGTCAAATCGCCACTAACGCAGGTGACGAAGATTCAGTGGTTGCGAACAACGTGAAAGCGGGTGAAAACCACTTTGGCTACAACGCATCAACCGGTGAATACGGTGACATGATTGAAATGGGTATCCTGGATCCAACCAAAGTGACGCGTAGTGCGCTTCAGTTTGCGGCATCCGTGGCTGGCCTGATGATCACCACCGAAGCCATGATTACTGATCTGCCACAAAAAGATGGCGGCGCTGATATGGGTGCTGCTGGAATGGGCGGTATGGGAGGAATGGGCGGCATGATGTAATCTGCCTCTCCTCCTTAAAGAAAAAACCCAGCTTCGGCTGGGTTTTTTCGTTCTCGGGCTGACGCCAATAACGCGACTCAGTGCGGAGACGCAGATGAAAAAATATTCATCACTGCTACACCCGAGACAATCAGTACCATGCCGATAATCGCCGCTGTATCGAGTTTTTGGTCAAAGACAAGCCAGCCAATTAAAGCAATCAATGTTACGCCAGCACCTGCCCAAATTGCATAAGCGATACCAACCGGTATAGCGCGTAGTGTCAGCGCGAGTAAATAGAAAGAAAAACTGTACCCCACTACGACTAACACCGAAGGGACGAGCTTTGAAAAGCCGTCGCTGTTTTTGAGTGACGCTGTTGCAATCACTTCTGCCACAATCGCAAACCCCAGAAAAAGCCAGTGCTTCATATCGATGACTCCCAAGTGAGAAACAGGCCGATATGCTACCAGCCCCTTTTCATGATGTATGCCTCATTTTTTCTAGAGAAAGGTGAAAATTTCGACTATGTTAATAAATCTAAACAAAAACAAGCCTTTCCTGAACGTTAAAATAGACAAAAAAAGCGACTTAGTATGTTTTTTGTGCGGGTGAGTTTTTTTTTGCAAAAAGGGGTTGCGGTAAAAACTGAGATCTCTATACTGCGCTTCCTGTCGACGGGGCAACGAGACGTAAGTCACGAAATGCCAACCACGAATCGACACGCTCT
>NZ_MUFR01000230.1:0-220 GCF_001996185.1 Salinivibrio costicola subsp. alcaliphilus | reverse complement strand
TAATTGCCCGTGCGGCTTAACCATACAACACCCAAGAGGTTTTGGGTTGGACTCGAAATAAGCCAGTTGATTGTGGCGAGAACGAACAGCTTTCTAGATACGTGTTTTGACTGAAAAGTGTAGACACACCAAATTTTGCTTGGCGACCATAGCGCTTTGGACCCACCTGACTCCATGCCGAACTCAGTAGTGAAACGAAGCAGCGCCGATGGTAGTGTGG
>NZ_MUFR01000229.1:0-221 GCF_001996185.1 Salinivibrio costicola subsp. alcaliphilus | reverse complement strand
GAGCTATGGTCAAATCTGGTGTATGGCATCCAAAGCTGTGTCCTGCTGATCTCCCTCAGGCTCGCGAACACCATCTCGGAATTTTACCCCTTTGATAACGTCCGCGAGCAGTGTAAATCCTCTCAGTCTTCGCCAATTTGCCTCGGCAGTTCTCATCAGTTTGCAGGCCATTGAGAGCGTAGTTTTCCGGCTACCACAACTCTTCGTCTTGTTGGTTCTCA
>NZ_MUFR01000228.1:0-223 GCF_001996185.1 Salinivibrio costicola subsp. alcaliphilus | reverse complement strand
CCCGACCGGATCGAGCGCCAGTACGTCTTCGACCAATAAGCCTAGTGTATTGATGGATTTGCGCATGTCGGTGCTCCCGGTGGCCAGGTACACATTGCCACTTGGTGTCGGGATCATGGCAGGCACTTCATCACTTGCGGTAACAGCGCGATGGCCGAGGCGTCATGGACGGAGACCCGGTAGCCGCCGGGGGTTTCGACCACCAACGTCATCGGCGATGAAG
>NZ_MUFR01000227.1:0-223 GCF_001996185.1 Salinivibrio costicola subsp. alcaliphilus | reverse complement strand
TGCTCATGTATTGGCATACACTGCGCGTCTCGATTCAAAATCCTCATCGCATCAAACAAGATAATCTAATTAGCGCTTAGTATTAGGCTTTAGTTAGCATAAATTTAAGCATCAAAGCAGATATGTGTAAGACTTTGATGAAACAGAATTGGTGCGGAGTGGTAGTTCAGTTGGTTAGAATACCGGCCTGTCACGCCGGGGGTCGCGGGTTCGAGTCCCGTCC
>NZ_MUFR01000226.1:0-224 GCF_001996185.1 Salinivibrio costicola subsp. alcaliphilus | reverse complement strand
GGCAATGTGTACCTGGCCACCGGGAGCACCGACATGCGCAAATCCATCAATACACTAGGCTTATTGGTCGAAGACGTACTGGCGCTCGATCCGGTCGGGCCCCACTGGTTCGTGTTCTGCAACCGCCCCCCGGTGTCAGGATAGTTGTCCAGATATTGAATCGCGCTAAAATCCAGCTATGGAGGGCTAATGGAGGACACTATGCCGAGATATTCCGAAGAAAG
>NZ_MUFR01000225.1:0-224 GCF_001996185.1 Salinivibrio costicola subsp. alcaliphilus | reverse complement strand
TATGCAAAAGGAACTTGAAAAGCCCTCGGGCATCACCCCGGAAATCCAGACCTACATCGACAGCCTGGTTCAAAATATCAGCCAACAATACGAAGCTCGCATTGCTGCAATGTGGGAGCAGTTCTGGCTAGCCCAGGCCAAAAAGTACCTGCCGCAAAGTGAGAAGTTCCCCGCTCAAGGCTGCTTGTTCAACGAAGCGGAAACCCTGGTCGACATCGGACCAT
>NZ_MUFR01000224.1:0-235 GCF_001996185.1 Salinivibrio costicola subsp. alcaliphilus | reverse complement strand
CTCAGCCGTTTTAATCATCCAGCTTGCCAGGGTGGTGCGCTGGAGCTCGACGCCGACCCGGGCCAGCTCTTTTTCGATGCGGTATAACGGTAGGCCGTCGGCATACTTGCTCACCGCAACGGTGGCCAGGGTCCCGGCAGTGGCGATACTGCCGGGCAGCGGCTGGCGGGGCATGGCAGCGGTGATAATGTTGCTACCTTCGCCGTGGTTTTCGCAGTGGCGGCAAGCGTATTTT
>NZ_MUFR01000223.1:0-237 GCF_001996185.1 Salinivibrio costicola subsp. alcaliphilus | reverse complement strand
GAGAATAGACAAAAAGATTTATTCGATGAACTGAGTGACCAATACGAAACAACGTTTACGTTGTTCGGCACAGTCAATTCGTTTGTCTCGCAAGAGACGGACAAAACAGTATTTATCGAGCCGTTTGTCTTTTCTTTAGAAAAGCAAACACCAAAACTTTAATTGAAGAGTTTGATCATGGCTCAGATTGAACGCTGGCGGCAGGCCTAACACATGCAAGTCGAGCGGAAACGGCGG
>NZ_MUFR01000222.1:0-239 GCF_001996185.1 Salinivibrio costicola subsp. alcaliphilus | reverse complement strand
AAACCCTGCCACGTTGGCGTTGGGTGGATGCCACCCCGTTCGATGAAAATAACCCCAAGCACATGAAAATGCTGTATCGCGCTTACAGTAACCTTATCATCTTGCTCAACAAGCGGGATTTTGACGGTTTAAAAATGGCCTGGTCACTAGCGGGGCGAGAGCAGGCTAAAGCAGAAGCCTATATGACTGATCCGGATGAGTTTTTTGATGTGATGGATATATCTGGTGACTTTGAGCGT
>NZ_MUFR01000221.1:0-239 GCF_001996185.1 Salinivibrio costicola subsp. alcaliphilus | reverse complement strand
GGCTTTTCGCAAGTTAATACGTCCTTCATCGCCTCTGACTGCCAAGGCATCCACCGTCTACGCTTAGTCACTTAACCATACAACCCCAAAAGGTCTTGCTTATTTACTTTCACTTTTAAAAAGTGAAAACAAACGGTTTAAACAACTAAGGTTTTGTTTTTGCCGGACTCAAATAGAAGCTTTGTCGTTATTGATTCAATAAGACAAAGTCCAAGCACACTTGATTGTGTGAGTGACAT
>NZ_MUFR01000023.1:0-57881 GCF_001996185.1 Salinivibrio costicola subsp. alcaliphilus | reverse complement strand
TGATGCCACTCGCTCGCACTGGTTAATTGAATCAATGCACTGGCAACTCGATGTTGGATTAAAAGAAGACGCATGCCGAATTAGGGTAGATGACCGAGCTGAAGTTTTTGCACGAATAAGGCAGATGGTTTTGAATTTATTAAAGCAAGAGAAGAGTTTCAAAGCCGGGATTCAACGCAAGCGAATGATGTGTGCGATGGACCAGGAGTACCTGGCGACCGTGCTGGGAAGCCTTTCATGACGCGGATGTTCATGCGTTTTCCGTGGACAAAACGCTAGTCAGTTGGTAGCAGTGAACGGGTCGCCGTATTTGTTGTACACCGTTAGGCGAATGAACAAGGAATGTATATGGCTGTTTTAAATAAAGTTTTATATGTAGAGGACGATCCTGGTATACGAGAAATTGCTACCCTAGCACTCGAGGATGTAGGTGGCCTCACTCTTAAAACCTGTGAATCGGGAGAGCGGGCCTTGCAGGAAGTGGACGGATTTAAGCCGCAAATTATACTGCTCGATGTCATGATGCCAAATATGGATGGCCCAGAAACACTCACCGCGATGCGGGAACGAGGACTCGTTGATGACTCGGTGCTCATTCTTTTTATGACAGCGAAAGTTCATCCAGAAGAAGTGGCGCGCTATAAAGCGTTAGGGGCGAGTCATGTTATCTCGAAACCTTTCGATCCTATGACATTAGCTGATGATGTGCGTGCGTTTTGGGACGAATTCAATGGATGATAACAAAAAGACTAATGACACCGAAAAGCGTCTTGAAAGGCTAAAGGAAGCGTACGCTAAGCGGCTGACCTCGGAGTTTAAACGGCTTCATGCCATCAATGATAAGTTGTTATCAGGCCATGATGACCAGGAAACGTTAAAGGCGTTGCACTCTGGGTTGCACACCATTGCGGGCGCGGCGGGAACATTTGGTTTTGCTAGTCTCGGCGAAGCGGCCCGTCAATTTGAGCAACAGGTTGCCAAGCGCTTATCCCAAACAGAACCGCCCACCAGCCTGCCAACTGATTGGATGGAAGCGCTTGAGTCTGCGCACCATAAAGATAGCGTGTCAGCGACGCAAAGCACCACAACAATCCAGCAACCGGTTATGGAAGGGGCGCCTATTATCGGCTTGGTCGAGCGCGATAATATTTTGGCTAAATACGCCCAATCCCAGTTTGCTCGTTTTGGTTTTCAGGTGTACTGGATAAAGGATGCGAACGAACTAAAACAATTGACTAAACACGCACCTGACTTACTGCTTATTGACCATCATGCTATTCAGGACGACGTGTCTGATACCGATTTAGCAACTTTATGGAAGACCAAGTTACAGCACTTTCAATGTCCCGTCTTTTTCATTGGTGCTGAGGAAAGTTATAAAGCTAGGCTGCAAGCATTGCGCGCGGGAGGCGCAGGTTATTATCCCAAGCCGTTGGACATGGCCAAACTTGCCTCAAAGTTTGCGTATATGCTTGGCCACATAGACGCGGAACCTGGTCGGGTTATGATAATTGATCAAGACCCAGCCCTCGTTTCTCAATGCCAATCTGTCTTAGAAGATGCAGACATGAACGTCGCGACACTGGATAAGCCAGAACGACTGTTTGAGTGTATCAGCGAGTTTAATCCTGAAATTATCCTTGTCAGTGTCTGGTTACCGCAGGTGACGGGCGCTGAATTAGTGGCCTTGCTCGCGCAGACAGAGCATTGGTCACATTTGCCGATTATTTTCCTCTCTCGCGACCCTAACGCAGATTTACGTCGCCAATCATTGTTGTTAGACGGCGATGCCATTCTTGAGGTGCCGGTGGACACGGATCTTTTGGTGCGCCTGTGTCAAAGCAGAATACAGCGATTTCGAGCGTTTAACCGCACGCAACATCAAGACGGGCTTACCGGCTTATTGAAACACGCCAGCATCAAAGACGCGTTGCAAAAGCAATGGCAATTGGCGCAGCGTCGGTCGCAAGTATTCAGCGTGGTCATGTTGGATATTGATCACTTTAAAGGCGTGAATGACACTTATGGTCACGCTATTGGGGATCAGGTGATCGCGGCAATCGGTACGCTTTTACGTCAGCATTTTAGGAATACAGATAAGCTTGGCCGATACGGTGGAGAAGAGTTTGCGCTGGTATTGCCAGATTGTGATGCTGACCAAGCCGAGCATTTGGTTAATCAGTTACGAGAAGATTTCGGAGCGATCACGTTCAAGGCGAATGACGCCACGTTTTCTTGCACGCTTTCCGCCGGCATTGCCGACAATCAGCGCTTTCCGACAGAACCGAGTGAGTCTTTATTGGCGCTCGCGGACAAAGCCTTGTATCGCGCCAAGCATGACGGACGAAATTGTGTCGTACAAGCAATGAATACCCCTTAATCGCTAATTCTCCGGAGCCTTGGTATGCGAACGCCACCTATCCCTGATAACGAAGCCGAGCGTCAACAGGCACTAGACGAAACCGAGCTGCTTAACAGTGGTGCCGACTCTCGCTTTGATCGCATTACTCGTTTATGCCTTGACCTGTTTTCTGTGCCTATCGCGCTGGTGTCACTGATCGACCGGGAGCGACAATACTTTAAGTCTCGTCAGGGGTTAGATGCCTCTGAAACCCCAAGGGATATCTCTTTTTGTGGGCACGCCATTCTGGGTAGTGAACCATTGATTATTGAAAACGTGCTAGACGATATGCGTTTTTGTGACAATCCACTTGTCTGTGGGGCGCCGGATATTCGGTTTTATGCGGGTATGCCGATTCACAGCAGCGAGGGTTATCGGCTGGGCACGCTATGCCTGATTGATAAACAGCCAAGGCAGTTTAGTGAAGAAAACGTGGCGCAACTAAAGAACCTTGCTGGCATGGTGGAGGATCTGATTTGGACCGATATCTATCAGCGACGTGAGTCAACAGCGTTGCAGCAACAACTGCAAACTAGCCACGATGAAATGACATCGCTGGTTAATAACATACCAGGTATTACGTTTCGTTGTTTGCCAGATAAAAGCTGGACCATGCTCTATATCAGTAACCAAGTCGACACCATCAGTGGTTATGCCGCCGACGATCTGATAAACAATAAACGCGTTTGTTATGCGGATCTCATTCACCCTGATGATGTGTCCGTTGTTGATGACGCCGTTACCAACGCCATGGCCAACAATGAGGAATGGCATATTGAGTATCGTGTTCGGCATCGTACGCTGGGCTTTCGCTGGGTGGAGGAACGAGGTAAATGTATTGAAACAGATCCTAGGCATCCACAGGTGCTTGAAGGGTTTATTATCGATATTACTCGAGAGCGCAATGCCCTGACGCAGCTGGAGCGGCATCATCAGGCGTTAACGGTGCTGACTGACATTGCCTTTTCCTGTCATGGGAGCCTGGATGAGCGAATCAATCATGCCTTGCAAGAGGCCAAGCTCTACTTGAGGGCTGAATTGGCCATTGTCAGTGAAATAAAAGGCGAGGTGTATACGGTTAACTGGATAGCTGGGCCGTCAGACACAACGATTGTTGCAGGGCAGCAGTTTGCATTAGAAGACACCTGGTGTCAGTTTTTGATGGCAGAGAACCCCAGCAGCACCACGCAGGAACAGTTTATTGCCGATACCGATCGCCCAGAGTTTCAGCAACATCCGTGTTATAAAACTGCACCGTTAGGCAGCTATGCTGGCGTTGTCATCAATGTCTATGACCGCCCCTGGGGCACATTGAACGTATCGTCCGCTAAGGCGCGTTCTGAAGACTACAACGATGGCGAAAAACTGTTTTTACGCCTCCTCGGCAACTGGTTATCCGATGTATTGACCCAGAATTTGAGCCAGCAGCGGCTGACCAAATTAGCAGCATTATTGCCGGGAACGCTTTATCAATTCCGTCGTTTTCCCGATGGGCGTATGGTTTTTCCTTATAGTTCTCCTCAAATAGAGACGTTGTACGGCATCACACCAGAACAGGCTGCAGAAGATGCCATTCCTGCGTTTGAGCGCATCCATCCTGGCGATATTGAGACCGTGAGTCGATCCATCGAACATTCGGCACACACGTTAGAACATTGGCAATCTACCTATCAGGTCAACTGTCCGGGCAAGGGCTATCGTTGGATTTCTGGCGAGGCGAGGCCGGAGAAAATGATCGACGGTAGTATATTGTGGCACGGTTATTTGCAAGATGTTCACGAACAGCATCAGGCGCGTTTAGCTTTGGAGCAGAGCGAGGCAAGGTTGCGTAGCTTGTTTGACTTTTCTCCTATCGGCATCGCTTTGAACGATTTTGTCACCGGACAGTTTCTTGATCTCAATGATGCTTTGGTTGCACCCACGGGTTACACCCGCGAAGAATTCGTTTCCCTCAGTTATTGGGATGTCACGCCTAAAGAATATGAGCCAGAGGAGCAAAAAGCGCTGGCAAGTATGCAAAGCACGGGTCGTTATGGGCCGTTTGAAAAAGAGTACATCCGCAAAGATGGCAGTCGTTATCCGGTCCGTCTGCAAGGCATGCTGAGCACAGAGTTGGACGGAAGAAAGGTGATCTGGTCCCTTGTCGAAGACATTACTGAGCGTAAAAAACTCGACAAAATGAAAGATGAATTTATTGCCACCGTCAGCCATGAACTGCGCACACCCTTAACGTCGATCAAAGGCGCGTTAGGATTATTGAATGGCGGCGCAACTGGGGAATTACCACCAAAGGCTAACAAGTTGCTGCATACTGCCGAGCGTAACGCAACACGTTTAACCTTGCTGATAAACGACTTGTTAGATATGGAAAAGCTCGTGGCAGGAAAAATGCCAATTCAGAAACAAAAGCAAGATCTTGGCTCGCTATTGGATGACGCGATAGAGTCTGTTAAATCCTACCAGCATCAAACTCAGACACAAATACGCCCTCCAAATAACTGGCCGGCTGTGACGGTCAATGTTGATGGACCAAGATTGATTCAAGCACTGACCAATCTTTTATCTAATGCGATCAAATTCTCACCAGAAGGTGAGTGGGTAGACGTTTCGGTAATTGTTGATAAAACGCTGGTTGAAATTGCTATCAGAGATCGTGGACCTGGGGTTGACCTAGCGTTTCAGGATCGACTGTTTCAGCGTTTTAGCCAAGCTGACAGCAGTGATAATCGCAAGGTTGCTGGTACAGGACTGGGGCTAGCGATTACGCGGGAGATATGTCAGCAAATGGACGGTGATGTGGGGTACCGCGATGCTGAGGGCGGTGGGGCGTTGTTTTTTATTCAGTTGCAGGTTGCACAATGAGTGTAGTTGCACCTCGATATATCAATGACCGCCAAAAACAAAAAAACCAGCCAATGGGCTGGTTTTTTATCGATTGCTCGACCGATTAGTCTTGGAACAAACCGAGATTTTCTTTGGCGTAGGCTTCAAATTCGGTAAAGCCGCCAACGTGCGCTTGATCAACGAAAATCTGTGGCACGGTTTCAACCGGTTTGCCGACGGTTTTTTCCAAATCCGCTTTGCTGATGCCTTCCGCGTGAATATCGACATAACGGTAGTTAAAGTCATCACGGTTGGTTTTAAGATCTTCCGCTAGGTCTTTGGCGCGAACACAAAAAGGGCACCCTGGGCGACCGAAAATTACGACGAACATATTCATCTCCTTTGGCATTAATGTTGTTACTATGCCTGATAGGCGATGGAGAGAAAAGACGAATTTCCCTTTTGCACCGATAGGCAAAACCGATTGCTGTGAACGTCTATACCGAATTGCACGACCGGCGGGAGATCGCGGGTAGTATGGCCGCAGAGCGTCGCTATTGTGTTGATTGCGCGTCGGCTCATAAAGGTGTAAAACCAGCTCATCCCTCTTTTACAGCTCAACGTCTAATAAGGAAACATAATGAACCCAACGATTGAGACATTACTTTCTCACCGCTCTATTCGCAAATTTAGCCAAGCCCCCATTTCGTCAGAGCAACTGAGCCAGATTATTGATGCGGCGCGCTCGGCGTCGAGCTCAAGCTTTTTACAATGCACCAGTATTATTCGTGTGACCGATGGCGACAAACGACGTTTACTGGCGGAATACGCGGGCAACCAAGCGTATGTAGCCGACTGCGCCGAGTTTTTGGTGTGGTGTGCGGACTTTCATCGTCATGAGCAAATCAATCCCAATGCCAAGTTGGGCTTTACTGAGCAAACGTTAATTGGCGCGATTGACGGCGCAATCATGGCGCAAAATGCGATGGTCGCAGCGGAGTCCATGGGTCTTGGCGGTGTGTATATCGGTGGGTTGCGTAACCAACCGAATAAAGTCGCCGAGTTGCTGGATATGCCTAACCATGTGTTGCCATTATTTGGTATGTGCTTAGGTGTACCTGCACAAGATCCTGAAACCAAACCGAAACTACCGGCCAGTCTTATCGTTCACGAAAATCGTTATCAGGCGATTGATGAAGCGGCGCTAAGTGACTACGACAACCAAGTGCGCGAGTATTATCAAACACGTACAGGCGGCAATAAAGACATGAGCTGGAGCGAACAAGTGTCTGCCACATTGGAAAAAGAAGCGCGTCCGTTTATGAAAGAATTTCTGCATAGTAAAGGCTTTAGTACCCGCTAAAGATCCATGCTTGAACAATTGAGTGAAAAAGCAGCGTTTTGCTGCTTTTTTATTATCAAAAAACCGGAGTTGCCCAGTTTTATTGGCTATTTTGACCCTCTTGTTTATGAAAGCAACGCTAAGCGCTAAAAGTTATTTACATCTAGTCTGTAACCCGTAATATTGCCGCGTTTTTGCGCGTGATAATCACTTTTATCCGTGGTTTTGGGCGCTTATTTTGAGTATTGATAGGTTTTTTTAATAAGTAGGGCACTGATGGAAAACAAACTGGCAAATCCTGCCCCTTTAGGGCTGATGGGTTTTGGAATGACCACGGTATTATTGAACATTCATAATGCAGGGTTTTTTCCGATTGATAGCATGATTTTGGCGATGGGGCTGTTTTATGGCGGCTTAGCGCAGGTGATTGTGGGGATCATGGAATTCAAAAAAGGCAATACGTTCGGAACAACCGCGTTTACTTCTTATGGGTTGTTCTGGTTGACGCTTGTTGGCCTGATTGTGATGCCAAAAATGGGTCTGGCTGACGCAAGCCCTGCTGCCTTTATGGGTTGGTATTTGGTGTTGTGGGGTGTGTTCACTGGATTTATGTTTATTGGCTCATTGCGCTATTGCCGTGCTAAACAGTTTGTATTTGGTAGCCTGACTATCCTGTTTTTCTTGCTCGCGGCGCGTGATTTTACCGGCAGTACACTCATTGGCACCATTGCCGGATTTGAAGGGATTGTGTGTGGCTTAAGCGCGATGTATTTTGCGATGGCGCAGGTGCTTAACGAGGAATATGGCCGTACCGTACTTCCGGTTGGTGAGCTAACACGTGATGCGAAAAAGCCTGCGATGGCCACCCACGCGGCTTAAATCATACCTGTGAGGGCAGTGGAAAACACACTGTCTGTTTGCGGTGTAAACGCAGATAAAAAGGCCCGGTGACGTGATGTCCCGGGCCTTTTTGATGGTTTTAGTCAGCAATATAACGCGTTACTTTTCGATAGCGTGTGGCTACCTGGCGTGATTCTCTGGGATTAGCACATCACGGTGACAGCTAGGCCACCTTGTGATGTTTCACGGTATTTGGCGTTCATGTCTTTACCGGTTTCCATCATGGTTTCGATCACTTTATCTAACGACACCCGTGGCTCGGAAGAACGTTGTAGTGCCATGCGTGATGCATTGATCGCCTTCACCGCCGCAATGCCGTTACGCTCAATACACGGCACTTGCACCTGTCCAGCGACCGGATCGCAGGTAAGGCCTAAGTTGTGCTCCATTGCGATTTCAGCTGCCATACATACCTGGTGCGGATTACCGCCCATAAGTTCAGCCAAACCGGCGGCGGCCATTGAACACGCGACCCCGACTTCACCTTGGCAACCCACTTCTGCCCCAGAAATAGACGCGTTTTGTTTATATAAGCCGCCAATAGCACCGGATGCAGCAAAGTAGCGGGTATAGGTTTGCTTATCGACCGGCTCAATAAATTTATCGTAGTAGGCGAGGACGGCAGGAATAATTCCGCATGCCCCATTCGTTGGCGCGGTTACAACACGGCCACCGGCGGCGTTTTCTTCGTTTACCGCAAAGGCAAACATATTGACCCAGTCCACCACCGACATCGGATCGATGTTGTATTTTTCGGTAGTTTTGAGCTGGTGATGCAACGCAGCGGCTCGACGAGGTACACGCAATGGACCGGGCAACACGCCTTCGTTTTCCATACCACGGTACATACACGCTTGCATGGTTTTCCAGATATTGGCGAAATAGGTGTCAATTTCTGCTTGGCTATGCATGCTACGCATGTTGGCCATCACTAAGCCGCTGATAGAAAAACCGGTTTCTTGCGTCAGTGCGAGCAAGCCGTCTGCGCTATTAAAGTCGTAAGGGACTTGCACCGCTTGCATGGCAGGCTGACCAAACTCGGCTTCTTCAACAATAAAGCCGCCACCAATGGAGTAGTAGGTTTTGCTCAGCACGCACTCATCGCCTTGCCAAGCATGAATACGCATGCCGTTTTCATGCAAGGAGAGGTTGGTTTGGTGAAAGTTCATGCCGCCATCACGCAAAAAGGTGACGACATGCTGCTGTTCGCCCAACGGCAATTGCTCTGTGTCTTCGACACGTTTAACAAAGCTAGGGATCGCGTCGATATCAACGGTTTCAGGGCTGTTGCCTGCGAGGCCCATAATGATCGCGATGTCGGTGTGGTGGCCTTTGCCAGTTAAAGACAAAGAGCCATAAACGTCAACCGTCACGCGGTCGACGTCGGTCAAGCGTTGGTTAGCAATAAGCGCATCAACAAAACACTGGCCGGCTTTCATTGGGCCAACAGTATGCGAGCTGGACGGGCCAACGCCAATCTTGAAAATGTCAAAAACACTGATCATGTGTTTACCTCAGTCAATGCCCTAAGGGCAATGGATTTAGTGTTTACGCCATCCGTCCATGGTATTGACTGTGCTGGCAATGCCGGTGGCTTGCCATAATGAAAGGAGCAGCGTTCACTGCTCCTGGTTATCCCGCAAACATCGATGAATGCGGCGGGGATTAATGCCCCAGTAACAGCAGTCCTATAGCACCTGCTGCGCGCGCTGATTAACGGTCATGATTAATTAAAAAAGCATGCCGTACATAATCGCTGAAATCGCGACCAAGCCCATGATAAGAACAAAGGCGTTACTGATTGTACCTGAATACTTCTGCATTGCTGGCACGTTTTTCACGGCATACATTGGCATAATAAACAGGATGGTGGCAATGATAGGGCCGCCAAGTGATTCAATCATCCCCAAAATACTTGGGTTTAGGGTCGCCACCAACCAAATGGTGAGGATCATGAAGACCACGGTAAACACGTCAATTTTCTTGCGGTTGATCGGTTTACCTGCACCACGCAGCGTTTTCACGACTAAGCCATTTAGACCTTCACGTGCGCCCAAATAATGGCCGAAGAATGAAGACACAATCGCGACAAAGGCAACCAATGGGCCCAAGAAGGAAATAAATGGGCTCTCATGCTTGTTGGCAAGGTAAGACAAAATCGCAATGTTCTCTGCTTTGGCCGCTTCCAGGTCCGCTGGTGTCAGCGACAGGACGCAAGAGAATACAAACAACATCACAAAGCCAACCAGCATCGCTGCTGCGCGCATTAGAATTTGGCCAGACTTTTGTTCTGCATCATCACCATGATCGCGACGTTGTGCCAATGAGAAAGATGAAATCGCTGGGCTGTGGTTAAACGCAAATACCAGCACCGGAATCGAGATCCAAAGAGTGATAGCAAAATCGCCGGCTGAAGGCACTTGCGACAGGGCGGCGGTGTTCCACTCTGGGATAAGATAGAGCGACATAAATACTAAGATGGCAACCAGCGGATAAACCAAGAACTGGGTGACACGCAACATCATTTTCTCGCCCAGAAGCATGATAGCCATCATTCCCAAAATCAGGGCCAGTGACAAAATTGCCCGCGGTGGTGATGCCATACCAAGCTGGTTAACCAAGAAGGAATCAACGGTGTTGGTGATGCCGACACCGTAGATCAGAACAATCGGGTAAATCGCGAAAAAGTACAACAGGGTGATGATTTTACCCGCGCCGACGCCAAAGTGCTCTTCAACCACTTCGGTGATATCGCTGCCTGCGTTTTTGGACGAGAGCACAAAACGAGACAAACCACGGTGAGCAAAAAAGGTCATCGGGCCAACTAATAAGGTCATCACAACCAATGGCCAAAAACCGCTCATCCCCGCATTGATGGGAAGAAAGAGGATGCCGGCTCCAACAGCGGTGCCAAAAAGGGAAAGCGCCCAGGTTGTGTCTTGTTTGGTCCAGCGCGGGCGCGTGGTTGCGCGGGTACCAGTCGTCGAGGTTGTTTGCATAACAATACTACTCACATTGTAGGGAACAGGAATCAGGGAAGGCGAATTCTGGCGATTTCCACGCAGAAAACCAAGCGCTAGATCGCGATATGAAAAGGCGCGCCCGGACTATTGCACCAAAATGTGACAACTATCAATAATAAAAGCGCTTTAGTGCGATTAAGTAGGCAGGTGTGTACGGTTTTGTGTTGGATAAATATGCATCAAATTGCGCCAAATTCCATAGTATTGGTAGGGTTTATGGTGCGATTGACCGGAAAGTGAAACAGCGTGAGTTGACTGATCAACGCGCGTAACAGCTGGGCAGTGGCTCCCCAAACAAGATGATCGTGATGATAAAACGCACTCACAGGGTGCCATTGTCCGTAGATTAAAAACGATTGTTCTCGGATGTGGCCGGGATAACACAAGGTATCTAAGGGCACTTCAAAGCAGGCGGCCACTTCATTGGGATCCAGACAAGGCTGATAATCGGGATCCACCCAGGCAAGCACCGGATGAATATAATAGCCCGTCACTGTGGGCAAGGGACACAAGTGGCCAATGACAGCGTCGCGCGTGACGCGAATACCGGTTTCTTCCCACATTTCACGGGTGGCGGTGGCAATATTATCGTGATCGATAGACTCGCGTTTTCCGCCCGGAAAGCTCACTTGTCCCGGGTGATGTTTTAGGTGACTGGCGCGTTGGGTTAACACCAAATGAATGCCTGACGGCCTAGGCACCAGCCCGATCAATACTGCGGCGGGTTGAAAATCCGCCCCACCGAGAATGCGCGGAGATAGCCGCACGCGATTGAGAATACGGCTGTCGTGGCGCGCTAAAGGGGTGAGTGAAAATGCACGGACCACGTCGGTCGGTGATAGTCGCGTGGCCGCACCGTGATCAGCGAGGAAACACTCTCCTTCGTAGCGCGGCCAAAACCCAGGCACTGTCTGTATTGTATTGCCCAGGGGGGAGACATTTAGGGGTGCGAAATACGCCTTGTCAGCGGTGAGTAACTGCATCCACTCTCCTTAATCCTGAATAGGTGCGCTCAATGCCTCATCTTCTGCCAGTACGGGTAAAATTCGGCTCACTTTATCGAGCGTCTCCTGATATTCGGCGTCGGCTTGGCTGTCAGCAACCAACCCGCCACCTGCCCAAACATGAAGTTGTCCTTGATGACCAACCAATGTACGAATGGTAATGCTGGTATCCATTCGTCCACAGCGGCTGATATAGGCAAAGCTGCCACAATAAACATGACGACGATGGGGCTCGAGTTCTTCAATGATTTCCATTGCCCGCACCTTTGGTGCCCCGGTAATTGACCCGCCAGGAAACGCGGCGCGCAGCAAATCGAGTGCTGTCTTGTCGTCGGGTAAGCGTCCAGTCACTGTACTGACCATGTGGTGGACAGCAGGAAAACTTTCTATATCAAAGAGTTTAGGCACAGATACGGAACCTGGCGAGGCAATGCGACCAATATCATTGCGTAATAAGTCTACAATCATCAAATTTTCGGCGCGATCTTTTTCAGCCGACTTCAATGCTTGGGCGCGTTGTGCGTCTTTTTGTGGATCGGGATCGCGCGGGCGTGTGCCTTTAATGGGTTTGGTTTCTATCTGTTTGTCGTGCACCGATAAAAAGCGCTCAGGCGAGACCGACAACAGGGCGCTGTCTTGCAGGCGAATAAAGCCCGAAAACGGCGCGCCGTTGTTCGCGGCCAATTTGCGATACGCGTGCCACTCGTTACCCTGATAGGGTGCGGAAAAGCGTTGAGCAAGATTGATTTGATAGCAATCGCCCGCGTGTAAATACGCTTGGACGGTGTCGAACTTTTCGCCGTATTGTTGCGCGGTCATGTTGGCCTGCCAAGGCCCGGTGAGAGAAAAGGGTACCGGCGAGGTTGGCGCGTGTTGCTCGGTTAGCCACTGCCATCGTTGTTGGCTATTGGGTGCAATCACCACCGCTTGGCGCTGATGATGATCGATCACCACTGCCCAGTCATAGAGCCCGACCGCCATATCCGGCACCTCGAGCTCGTCTTTCGCCAATGCCGGTAGCACTTCCACCCATCGACCGAGATCATAGCCAAAGTACCCCAAGGCGCCACCAATAAATGGCCAAGGCGCTATCGGATCCGCGGTGGGTAAAAGCTTGGCCTGAAGATCGGCCACCCAGTGAAAAGGGTCTTGCGTGTGGGTGGTGGTTGTGCCATCTGCGTAACAGGTTGTCACCTGGTTATATCGCGCAGTAATGGTGGCAACCGGATCGGCGACCAAGATATCGAAACGACTGTCTGGGTGGGTTCGCGTGGCCGAGTGGAGCAGCATCGCCCAGGGCTGGTGGGCAATCCGATCAAAGAGGGTCACCGCAAGATCCGGCGTATAATCGATGGGCGTCGTTGTCAGTGTCATGGCATTTTGTCGCTGCATTGTTCTTTTTGTGATCACGGTTGAAGCGCTGTGTGGCGCGCGAATAGCGCTAAGCGTATCATAGCTAGGCCTTTTCCGGCATGGGCCAACAAAAATAACCAAGCAACGCTGTTGCCATTATCAACTTCTATAATTCGATGAGGCAACTTGACTGTATGCGATTTACATCTAGCGTCAACTGGCAATCGAGCGCTATTCGAAAATTGATCGCCAACCGATAATAACGAGGGGAGAGCTCCCCCACACTGGATACCCGCTTTGGGTCCTGCAAATGACACCAGAGGCAATGATGACCACAATTAAACAGCAAGACGTGATCGAAAGTGTTGCAGATGCCCTGCAATATATCTCTTACTACCATCCCCTTGATTTTGTACAAGCCCTTGAAAAAGCGTACAACAAGGAACAAAGCCAGGCGGCAAAAGACGCCATTGCGCAAATTCTGATTAACTCCCGCATGTCGGCGGAAGGTAAGCGTCCTATTTGCCAAGATACAGGTATTGTCACCTGTTTTGTCAAAGTGGGCATGGCGGTGCAGTGGGATCGTCATGATATGACGGTGCAAGAAATGGTCGATGAAGGGGTACGACGTGCCTACACTAACCCTGACAATCCGCTACGTGCCTCCGTGGTTGCCGATCCGGCCGGTAAACGCCAAAACACCCGCGATAATAGCCCTGCGGTGGTGCACATCGATATGGTGCCGGGCGACGCGGTGGACATTCAAATTGCAGCCAAAGGCGGTGGTTCGGAAAACAAAACTAAGATGGTGATGTTGAATCCATCTGACGATGTGGCTGAGTGGGTTGAGAAAACATTGCCGACCATGGGCGCGGGTTGGTGCCCACCGGGTATGTTAGGTATTGGAATTGGTGGCACGGCCGAGAAAGCCGCCGTATTGGCCAAAGAATCGCTCATGGAGCACATTGATATTCAAGCGCTTATCGACCGTGGTCCAAGCAATGCGGATGAAGCACTGCGGTTAGATATTTTTGATCGGGTGAACAAGCTGGGTATCGGTGCCCAAGGCTTGGGCGGCCTGACCACGGTAGTGGATGTGAAAGTAAAAACCGCGCCCACCCATGCCGCTTCTAAGCCGGTATGCTTGATCCCGAACTGTGCCGCCACACGCCATGTTCACTTTACGCTTGATGGCTCAGGCCCAGCCGAATTGGCACCACCAAAACTGGACGACTGGCCACAGGTCACCTGGGAAGTGGGGGATAACGTCCGCCGTGTTAACTTAGATACCGTGACCAAAGAAGACGTGCAGAGCTGGAAAACCGGCGAAACTGTGTTGTTATCAGGTAAGATCTTGACCGGACGCGACGCCGCACATAAACGCTTACAAGAAATGCTGCGCAATGGCGAAGGCCTTCCCGAGGGCGTCGACTTTAACGGCCGCTTTATTTATTACGTTGGCCCTGTCGATGCGGTGGGGGATGAGGTAGTCGGTCCAGCAGGCCCAACCACCTCAACGCGCATGGACAAATTTACCGATATGATGCTGGCAGAAACCGGACTCACCGGCATGATCGGTAAGGCTGAGCGCGGTCCTGCGGCGGTGGAATCGATTAAAAACCACAAAGCGGTGTACCTCATGGCGGTCGGCGGTGCCGCGTACTTGGTATCAAAAGCGATCAAAAAAGCGCGCGTGGTCGCGTTTGAAGATCTCGGTATGGAGGCCATTTACGAATTTGAAGTGGAAGACATGCCCGTGACCGTAGCGGTTGATGCGCAAGGGCAAAACGCGCACCAGATTGGCCCGGATACCTGGAAGGTGAAGATAGCTGAAATGGATGATTAATCCGTCAATTGCACCTGTTCGGCTTAACGCCTGCTTGCGTTAACAAGAAGGCGTTGAGTCGGGCAGAGTATAACGGGGTCACAGTCATAGAGGCTTTTTGCGTTTTAATGTGCTGATATGGGCTTACATTTCGCCGATAAAACCACCGGTCTGATGCGCCCATAGCTGGGCGTAGACGCCGTTCTTCTCCAGCAGTTCCTGATGTGAGCCCTGTTCGATAATCCGGCCTTTATCCATCACGATTAGGCGATCCATGGCAGCAATGGTCGACAGGCGGTGTGCAATCGCAATAACCGTCTTGTTGTCCATCAGTTGGTTCAGGTTATCCTGAATCGCTGCTTCTACTTCTGAATCGAGTGCCGAAGTGGCTTCATCCATAATAAGGATTGGAGCGTCCTTGAGCAAAACGCGTGCAATCGCGATGCGCTGGCGCTGACCGCCGGATAGTTTCACACCGCGCTCGCCGACTTCCACGTCATAGCCGCTGTGGCCGCTTTCATCTTTCAGCAGTTCGATAAAGTCATGCGCTTCGGCCTGACGGCTGGCGTGCATCAGGGCTTCTTCACTGGCGTGCGGGTTGCCGTACAGGATGTTTTCCCGAATCGAACGATGCAACAGAGAGGTATCCTGCGTGATCATGCCAATCTGCTGGCGCAGTGACTCCTGAGTGACCTGACTGATATCCTGACCGTCAATTTCAATCTTGCCTGCATTGAGTTCATAAAAACGCAGCAGCAGGTTGACCAGCGTGGATTTTCCCGCACCGGAGCGCCCGACGAGCCCGAGTTTTTCGCCCGGTTTAATGGACAGTTCGAGCGCTTCAAATATCGCTTCCTGCTCGTTGTAGCGGAAATCGACCTGTCGGAACCGAATCTCGCCCTGAGAAACGGCCAGTGGTTTGGCCTGATGGCTGTCCTCTATTTCGATGTCGTTGGCAATGGTGTTTATGCTGTCGATTACCATGCCGATGCTTTCAAACATGCCCCGGATTTCCCACATGATCCACTTCGACATACCTTGCAAGCGCAGCACAATGCTGATGCCAATCGCAATCACACCGACGCTGACGCTTTCGGCCAGCCACAGATGAATCGCCAGAGCCGCCATCGAAAATAGCAGCAGATAGTTAATCAGATCCACGCTGTACAGCAGGCTGGTCAGGGTACGCATCTGTTGATATACGGTCGCGAGATAAGCTTTCATCCCGGTTTGTGCGTATTCGGTTTCCCGCTCTGAGTGAGAGAACAGCTTGACCATAGTGATGTTGGTGTAGGTATCGACAATGCCGCCGGTCATCGAGGACTGGGCGTTGGCCTGTTCGGTGGAGATGCGTTTCAGACGCGGAATAAACACGATCTGAATCAGTACATACAGGCATAGCCAGGCCAGGATCGGCAGCACCAACACGTCATCAGCACTGGCAATCATCACCAGCATGGAGACAAAGTAGACCGAAATATACACCGATAAGTCGACCAGCTTCATCACCACTTCACGCACCGACTGAGCGCTTTGCATCACTTTGGTCGCCACCCGGCCGGCAAAGTCACGCTGGAAAAAGCCGACACTCTGTTTAAGCAGGTAGCGGTGCACCAGCCAGCGGATCGACATCGGGTAATTGCCGAGAATAGCCTGATGGAGCAGGTTGGAATGGATAAAGGCCAGGATAGGCATGACGACAACGACCAGCAGTGCCATCGACAGCAGGGTATCGCCGTTCTCGGCCCAGAAATTGGCGCGTGAGCTGTTGCTCAGCATGTCGACCAAATCACCCATATAGCGCACCAGGGAGACTTCGGCAATCGCTACACAGGCACTGAGCAGTGACATCACCAGTAACGGCTTTTCAAAGCCCCGGGTGTAGTAGCGGCAAAAGCCAAACAGAGTTTTAGGTGGTTTCTGCGGATCGTGATCCGGAAACGCATTGGTGAGATTTTCAAACCAGTGAAACATGACGATGACCTTGCTTGTCGCAATAGTTGCAATAGGAATGGGGTTACTGACTTTTCATCGAGTGAATAATCAGTAAAATGGCAGAGGTGGTATAGTAATGATAATTAAAATGGTTCTCAATAATCTTTGATGTGTATGCGAGAGCCGGGAGGTAACCAAATGCTCACCCTATCTGGTGTGGAGATGGTTCGCGGCGGTCGCACGATTCTTGCGATTGAGCAGCTGGACATCCCCACGAATGAGCTGACTGTCGTGCTGGGTCATAACGGTTCAGGTAAATCCACTCTGGTCAGCTTACTGTCCGGACAGCAGGTGCCTGACACCGGAACGGTGCAGCTTGATGATGTGTCTCTGGCTTCGCTGGGCAGTAAAGCTCTGGCTAAAAAGGTCGCTTTTCTGCCGCAGAAATTGCCGGCCAGTGCCGGTCTGACGGTGCGTGAACTGGTGCGCATGGGACGCTTTCCATGGCGCGGTGCATTGGGGTTCTGGCGTCAGCAGGACAGCGATATCATGGCGGCGGCGATGGAAAAAACCGGCGTCAGTGCCTTTGCCGACAGCTATGTGGATGAATTGTCCGGCGGTGAACGCCAGCGTGCATGGGTGGCGATGCTGCTGGCTCAGGAGTCGCCGGTGCTGATCCTTGATGAACCGACTTCTGCGCTCGACGTGCAGCATCAGTATCAACTGATGGCCCTGCTGGCGGAACTGAATCAACAGCAGGGGTGCGGCATCATCGTCATTCTACATGATCTTAACCTCGCGCTGCGCTATGCCAGTCATATTGTTGCCCTTAGACAAGGGCGTATCGCCTTTGACGGCTCGGCAGTCAGCCTGGCTGATGAGCAGCGTTTATCTGATCTGTACCAAACACCGATTCGCCTGATTGATCACCCGAACGCTGCCGAGCAGGCGGCTACTAATAAGGTTGCCATTGTATGTGCCTGATATCAAGCGTAAAATCATCTTTTGTCCTGTTTGGGCTGGTGATCAGCTGTCTTTCTTCTGCCTGGGCTGAGGTTCAGGTGTCCGATTCAGTCGGGCAGCATACCTTGCCTGCTGTGCCGAAACGAGCGGCTGTGCTCGACTGGAACCTGCTTGAGCAGGTGATGGAGCTCGGCGTGACTCCGGTGGCGATTACCGATGCGGATGCGTATCGCGACTGGGTGGTCAAGCCGGCAATTCCGGCCACCGCGCAGAATGTCGGTACCCGTGGTGAGCCGAACCTGGAGAAGATTGCGGCACTTAAGCCGGATATCATCTTAATTAGCGCCACTCAGCGTGATCTTAAGTCGCGTCTGGAGCAGATTGCACCGGTGCTTTTGTATACAAACTTCACTAAAGATGACGATCAGGCCGTAGTCGCGATTGAGCAATTTCGTCAGCTGGCGCAGCTATTTGACAAGCAGGCGCTGGCGGAACAAAAGCTGACCCGGATGCAGCAACGCTTTAGTCAGTTGAGCGCTAAGCTCAAAGCGCACTTTGGTGGCTCTCTGCCTCAGACGCTGGTGATGCGTTTTGCCGACACCAAATCGACTTTTATCTATACCGAAGATTCGATGATTGACTATGTGCTGCGCCAATTGGGCATGAAGCAGGCGATGGTTGAACCGGCGGCGCAGTGGGGCATAGTACATAAACCGATTACCGACTTGCGGGTGATACATCAGGGGTATGTGTTGTATATCGAGCCATTTAATGAAGAGAAAAAACTAAAAAAATCGGTCCTGTGGAAAGCGCTGCCGTTTGTACGCACTCACCGAGTGAACTCGGTGGACTCGGTGTGGAGTTATGGTGGTGCAATGTCGCTGCAGTATGCGGCTGAGGCGATCACTGCTAGCTTGCTGGAGATGGAACCTAAATCATGACCTGGAGACATCTGACCCCGGTGAGCGTGCTGCTGGTTTTGGCGGCGCTGTCCAGTCTTCAGTTTAATCAGACTCTGGATTTAGGGACACAATGGCGCCTGATTGGCGACCCGCAACTGGCGCAGTCGTTTGATGATTTCAATTTTGCTTATGCTCAGTTGCCCCGCCTGGTGATCACACTGCTGGTGGGAGCGGTACTGGGGGTGGTCGGCAGTCTGATGCAGCAACTGACCCAGAATTCACTGACTTCACCGCTGACCATGGGAACCTCCTCCGGTGCATGGCTGGCTCTGATCGTGCTCAATATTTGGTGGCCGCAGGCGATAGCCGATTACAGTGCACTGGTGGCGATGAGTGGCGCGCTGCTGGCGTTTGGCCTGATTGTGCTGATCGCCGGGCTGGATAACATGACCGGTCTGCCGATGGTGATATCCGGCATGGTGATCAATATTCTGCTCGGAGCGATTGCTGCGGCGATCATTCTGCTGCATCAGGATTATGCTCAGAATGTGTTCATGTGGGGCGCCGGTGATTTAGCGCAGAACGGCTGGGACCAGATTGCATGGCTGCTGCCGCGACTCACTCCTCTGCTGATACTGCTGCTGATTGCACCGCGTATTCTGACTCTGCTGCGCCTTGGCCACCAGGGGGCTCAGGCGCGGGGTCTGCCGGTCATTCCTGCTTTCTTCCTGTTGATGGTGTTCGGTATCTGGTTGGTATCGGCATCGATAACCGTGGTCGGCCTGATTGGCTTTATCGGCCTGTTGACCCCCAATATTGTTCGTACTTTGGGCGCCCGCACGCCGCGTATTGAACTGGTTGCCAGTCTGGTGTGCGGTGCGCTGCTGCTGTTAGCGACCGATGTGCTGGCACAATGGCTCAGTGTGTGGGCTGGCCAGGTGGTACCGAGCGGCGTGACCGCGGCGGCGATTGGCGCGCCCGCGCTGATCTGGTTCAGCCGTCGTCAGCTCAAAGCTCAGGACGGCATGGCTGTGGCCTTACCCGGTTCGCGGCCGCGTATTTCCGTGCCGCTGACGGTTGCAATTGGTGTGCTACTATTGCTTGGCGTTGCGCTGTATATCGGCTATCAATCACAACAGGCTGGCCTGGCTTTGGCCTGGCCGAGTGAGTTCCAGTGGGCACTGCGCTGGCCGCGTTTGCTGACCGCCCTGTTTACCGGAATCGGCCTGGCTCTGTCCGGTACCATTCTGCAGCGTCTGATTTACAACCCGCTCGCCAGCCCGGATATTCTTGGCGTGTCGTCCGGCGCCACGTTTGCGTTGGTCTTCTCCAGCCTGTTTCTGGGACAGTCGCTGCAATCCACCCAGTGGGGCACCGCGTTGCTGGGCAGTCTGGCCGTGTTGCTGGTGCTGATTACGCTCGGGCGCAAGCAACAGTTTGCGCCATCGAGCGTGATTCTGACCGGTATTGCTATGACTGCACTGCTACAGGCATTCGTGCAGTTTTGTCTCGCTAAAGGCAACCAGGACAGCTACAAAATTCTGCAGTGGCTGGCCGGATCAACGTACCGGGTGACCGCAGAGCAGGCATTGTTACTGGTCGCGCTGGTGGTGGCTATGATGGGGCTGAGTTTGATGAGCAGTCGCGCGCTGACACTGATCTCCATCAGCCGTTCTTTCGCCCAGGCGCGCGGATTGAGCAGTTCACTGACCTCGTTCAGCCTGCTGGTGCTGGTAGCGATTTTGTGTGCGGTAGTGACCGCCACCATGGGACCGGTATCATTTGTCGGTCTGATTGCACCGCATTTGGCACGCATGCTGGGTGCCCAGCAGGCCAAATCACAGTTGCTTCTCGCCAGCCTTATTGGTGGTACCACTATGTTATGGTCCGATTGGCTGGGTCAGGTTGTGCTGTATCCGAACCAAATTGCCGCGGGTACTTTGGTCGCCATTCTCGGTGCACTCTATTTCCTTGTCTTGCTGGTGTTCAACCGCCTGTTCCGCCGCTAATCCGTTATGCATGACCGTGCATTAAATTGGGATATTATGTAAGTGACTTACTTTATTGTTATTTTCTCGACATTTATCTTCCGTGTTGATGTTGCAAATAATTCTCAGTCGTAATATTATTCGTTACCAGTTATTGATTATTTTATAAGTTACAGCAGGGGTATTTATGAAGTCGTTCCGTCTGTCTCCGGTCGGACTTGGCGTGATTGTCGCGTTAACCATAGGACAAGCCAGCTTTGCACTAGCAGATGACACAGTCGTCGAGGACACACGCCTTAACCAGACCGCTACTTCTTACGAGGGCATACACCCCGACGAAGTGGTCACCATTGTCGGTTCGCAAGTAGACCTGGGTGGTGAGTACCAAGGCGGACAAGTTTCTCGTTCGGGCCGATTTGGTATCCTCGGTAACCAGGATTTCATGGATACTCCGTTTTCCTCCATTAGCTACACGTCCCAACTGATCGCCGATCAGCAGGCGAAGAGCGTCGGTGATGTGCTGAAAAATGACCCGGCGTTACGTCAGTCGGTCGGCTTTGGCAACTTCCAAGAACTTTACATGATTCGCGGTTTCCCGGTTTATTCCGACGACATGACTCTGAACGGTCTGTACGGCATTCTGCCTCGTCAATATGTAGCAGCATCAATGCTTGAACGGGTTGAAGTGTTCCGTGGTGCCAACACTTTTGTGAATGGTGCGGCGCCGGGTGGCAGTGCAATTGGCGGCTCTATTAACCTGATACCGAAGCGTGCTGGTAGTGAACCGCTAACCCGCGTCACGGTCGGCACTCAGTCCGATGGCCAGAGCTATGGCGCGCTGGATCTGGGTCGCCGTTTTGGTGATAACCAAGAAAGTGGTCTACGTGTTAACCTGGTTGCCCGTGACGGCGATGATGCGGTCGATGATCAGGATACCCAGCTTGGTGTGCTGAGCCTGGGCTTTGATCACCTGGGTGACAACTTCCGCATGTCGGCGGATGTCGGCTATCAGGATCATCATATTGGCTCACCGCGCCCGAGCGTGACGCCGGGTAGCGCAATTCCATCCCTGCCAAGCAGTGATACCAATTATGCTCAGGACTGGACCTATACCGATGAGAAGCAGTTGTTTGGTGTGGTACGGGCAGAATACGACTTCAGCATTCAGACGACTGCCTGGATGGCAGCGGGTATGCGCCGCGGTAAAGAGCATAACCTGCTGGCCAACCCGACCGCTGACGGTAATGGTAATCTGACCGCTTATCTGTTTGATAACGTGCGTGAAGATACCGTGATGTCAGCAGACAGCGGGGTAAGGCACGAATTCTCAACCGGCAGCATTGGACATACTGTTGTTGTGTCCGGCTCGCTTTATCAGTCACGTTCGAAAAACGCGTACGAGATGTCTGACTGGTCCGGAGGTAGTGTTGGAACTCTGACCGACTACGAGCAGATCAGCATTCCTGCCGTCACATCAAGCGCCGGTAATATGAGCGATCCGACTGAAACAGAGCGAGTGACTTACAGCAGTGCGGCGTTGGCAGATACGCTGTCGCTGTTAGATGACCAGGTTAAACTGATGCTGGGCGCGCGTCTGCAAAGATTGGAAACCAAGAGCTTTGATTATAATACCGGTGATCGAACTGGCGGCTACAGTAAAACCACTCTGACGCCGTCGCTGGGTGTGGTGTATCAGCCAACGCTGGATGTCTCTCTGTACGCGAACTATGCTGAAGCCTTGCTGCCAGGTGAAGTTGCACCTGAGTCCAATAATGGTGTTACAGTGGCGAACAAAGGTGATGTGCTTAAACCAAATCGCTCAGAGCAGTATGAAGTAGGTGCCAAGTACGATACAGGCAGCTACGGCGCCGTGGTCAGCCTATTCGAAATCAGTAAGCCGACGTACATGTACGACAGCAACAATAACTATACCGACAACGGTGAGCAGCGTCATCGTGGTATCGAACTGTCGGCGTTTGGTGAACCGATTGAACGCTTGAAAGTACTGGGTGGTGTTACTCTAATTGATGCTGACATTGTGAAAAGTTCCAATACTGATGCAGAAGGCAAGAATGCGATCGGTGTGCCGAAAGTTCAGGCTAACTTGAACCTGGAGTGGGAGACTCCATTTGTGGAAGGTCTGACCCTGGAAGGTCGCACTGTCTATACCGGTTATCAATACGCCAGCTCGGATAACTCACTCGAATTGCCTTCCTGGACTCGCTTTGATCTGGGAGCCCGTTACGGTATGAAAGTGGGCGATAATACGCTGATTCTGCGCGCCCGAGTTGACAACGTTACCGATAAAAATTATTGGGCATCTGCTGGTGGTTACCCGGGCAGCAATTACCTGGTACAGGGCTCACCGCGTACGGTCGTACTCTCAGCCAGCTACGATTTCTGATTTAGCAAAACAAAAAACAACTTCGGCTGGTGTTAGATTGCTGACGAACCCCGCCTTTTTAGGTGGGGTTCTTTTTTGTTTGCCCAGCTAAGCTGGCAAACCCGTCAGGTTGAAAGAAACCTGAATCGCCCCGACTGAGAGGGGAAGATAATCCGACTCGCAAGGGCGTTGCTGGCCAACGGCCGGGTCTGAAGGAAGCGATAGGAAATTAGAGGCACACAACGCAAGTGAACCTTTCGGCTTGATAGTTGAGTAAGTGTGCGAAATAACGCGAAGCCCAGTACTCAGTCAGACCTATCAAGTGATTGAGAGTGGCGCCTCTGACAAGGAATCAGTGCAGTAACTGGGTAAGCCTAGCACTGATCCAGAGGAATACTGGAGGCGGGCACCAAGAGGCAAGTCAAGGAGGATGTTGATGTGAGGTGGCAGATAAATCCGTAGTCGTGATGAAAGCTCGGCCTAAGAAAGCTAGTAATGGTGTGGAGGAGAAAGCCGAGGTGACCATCAGCATAGCATCTGATGGAGCACTGTTTAGCCAAAAGCAAATAAGTGCTGCGAAATTAGGAAGTGCTCTTTAAGTCTTTGATGAAAAATTATTTCTTTTGATAGTACCCAAATCGATTGTCTATCGAGGTATTCCGAGCCGGTCCGCACACAGCGCATAACTCACTAGGGTATGTGTTTGTTTAGCATTTATGCTGAATGGAGGTGTGTATGAGTCGTATACGGTGTCCGTATATAAGGTTCTGTGAGCGGGGAGGCAGCAACGCCTCACCCTACTCGATGTTTAACGATGTTGCCCGTTTGGACATCACTGCGTGGGCTAAGCCACTTCCTCTTCTTCCAGATCGAACGACGCGGCAATCAGGTTACGCGTGTATTCGTGTTGCGGGTGATGGAAGATTTCTTCTGGTGTGCCCGCCTCCATGACTTTGCCGTTTTGCATGACCATGACGCGGTCTGATAGCGCACGAACTACACTCAAGTCATGGCTGATAAACAGATAGCCAATATTGTGACGCTGTTGAATGTCTTTCAACAAATCAATCACGGTCAACTGCACTGAACGGTCCAATGCAGAGGTTGGTTCGTCGAGTAAGATAAACGCAGGATTCAAGATCAAGGCGCGTGCAATCGCAATTCGCTGACGCTGACCGCCAGAGAACTCGTGCGGATAACGGTTAATCGCGGAACTATCGAGACGTACTTCATAAAGGGCATCTTTTACCCGATCGAGACGCTCTTTTTTGTCGAGCTCTGGAAAGTGAGTGCGCAAGCCCTCAGCCACAATTTCACCGACCGTCATGCGGGGCGACAGTGAGCCAAATGGGTCTTGGAACACCATCTGCATATCGCGGCATAGCGCTTTATTCTCACTGTTTTTTATTTCGTGGATATCGTGACCTCGAAAACAGACTCGGCCTTCGGCAACGGGCAACAAGCGCATAATTGCGCGGCCCAGGGTCGATTTACCCGATCCAGACTCGCCCACGATACCTAAGGTCTCCCCACGGCGTAGCGATAAGCTAATGTCGCTAACCGCTTCAAAATAGCGTTTGTTGCCGCCAAAGAAGTCAGCACCAAGGAAATACTTGATGGTGACATTATCCACGGTTAGCAAGTTTTCTGAATCCTCGTTGACAGCCGCTTTGCGACCACGCGGTACCGCGTCAATCAGCATTTTGGTGTAATCTTCTTGCGGATTATCGAACAAGGCTTTGGTGTCGTTGGTTTCAACCACTTCACCTTTACACATCACCACAACGCGGTCGGCTAAGTGTTTCACCACGGCCAAGTCATGGGAGATAAACATGATCGCCATGCCCATCTTTTGCTGTAGTTCGCCAATCAAGTTCAATACTTCGGCTTGTACCGTTACATCCAGGGCCGTTGTTGGCTCATCGGCGATCAGCAAGTCAGGCTCATTCACTAGGGCCATAGCAATCATGATGCGTTGCAATTGGCCGCCTGAAAACTCATGCGGGTATTTTTGCAATGCGCTAGTGGGGTTAGGAAGGTGGACTAAATTAAGGAGATCGATAATCCGCTGCTTGGCCTTGTCTGACGTGGTGCGGTGGTGACACTGAATGGCTTCGGTTAACTGCTCGCCAACGCGCATATACGGGTTCAGTGAAGTCATTGGCTCTTGGAAAATCATCGCGACACGATCACCGCGCATTTTCTGAATTTGCTTGGTCGACAAGGTCAGAACATTGGTATCGTTAAAGCTTACTTGCGATTCAGGTTTTACCACAGCGTTATTGGGCAGCAGGCCCATCACGGCACTGCTAGAGACCGATTTACCCGATCCTGATTCGCCAACGACAGCCACGGTTTCACCGGGCATGATGTCAAAGCTTACGTTTTTAACAGCATCGACCATACCGTCGTTGGTAGTAAATGACACGCTCAAGTTTTTGACACTGAGCAGTGGCTTAGAAGCAGATGAAGACATCATCACCTCACTGGTTGATTATTCGACGTCCCGAGCTTGCCGGTGCCTTCTGCACGACAATAACGTGCATGATATGGACTGCGGCGATGGCTCGATGATTTGGGTTACGCCTGCTGGATTACCGAGCAAACGTGAGTCATTCATGTGGGGTCATCATTGCTTGCGATGGCTTTGCAATGTACGCCCTGATGCGGATATCAGCCAGCTGGTGCCTTTGAACGGCTTACGCCAGTGGAAGAGGTAGGATACGAGTGTCGCGATAACCGAAAGACGCTTAAGGTTACCTCTCCTTGCGAACACAGCTTTTCAACATCATCCGGTGTTGAAACCAAGCAGCGTGAATATCCATATATCAACAACACAATAAACGATTCGGATATAAAAGCAAATCGTTATTATAAGCAAGGTTTGTGATGTGAGAGTTTGACCGCGCAGGCAAAAAGAAAAGCGCGCGACGGATTCGTTTTGGTGTCGCGCGCGTATCAATTAAGGGTTACGTCGTTTAGCTGCGGTCGAACGCTAGACGCGTGGAGTAGCGCTTCTCACTGTGCTGACCGTGCTCAAACGCGACTTCGCCATTAACGAGAGTCATCTCAATGCTTGACCCAAAGGTGTGGCCGTCAAACGGTGACCACTGGCACTGATAAAAGAGATTTTCTTGGCTGACTGTCTGAGTTTGGTTCAGATCCACCAGTACTAAGTCGGCCCAGTAGCCTTCACGAACGAAACCGCGCTCTTTCACCTGATAGCGAACAGCCGGCGCATGAGCCACTTTTTGTACCACCAACGGCAAATCAAAAATCCCGCGATGATAAAATTCTAACGCCACTTGCAAGGCATGTTGCACTAAGGGCAGACCGGCTGGGGCGTTAAAGTAGGTATTTTGCTTCTCTTCAAAGGTGTGCGGCGCATGATCGGTGGCAATTACATCGATAACCCCGTCTTTCACCGCTTGAATGAGCGCTTGCTGGTGGTGTGCCTCTTTGATCGCAGGATTACATTTGATCAGTGTCCCTTTGCTGTCGTAGTCGTCGCGATTAAAAAACAGGTGATGAACACAGGCTTCGGCAGTGATTTGCTTTTGCTGCAAGGCTTCTAGGGTTTTAGCAGGCTCAAACTGGTACAGCTCGTCTTCGGTCGTCAGATGCAATACATGCAAGCGTGTCCCGTGTTTTTTGGCTAAGTTAACCGCCAGTTGCGACGATTTTAAGCACGCTTCTTTGGAACGAATATGGGCGTGCGCATCAATGGGGACGTCGTCGCCATATTTTTCCCGATATATGCCTTCCAGTTCATTGATCATTGGCGTGTCTTCGCAATGGGTTGCGATCAGCGTTGGGCAGTCGGCAAAAATCGCGTTCAGTGTTTCAGGATCGTTGACCAACATGTTCCCGGTTGACGCGCCCATAAATACCTTCACGCCACACGCAGCGTTGGGATCAAGACGACGGATCTCATCGATATTGTCGTTAGTAGCGCCAAGATAAAAGGCGTAATTGGCATGACTGGATTGTGATGCGCGTTGATACTTTTCTTCCAGTGCCTCTAGCGTAGTGGTCGGCGGGTTAACGTTGGGCATTTCCATGTAGGTGGTGATGCCGCCGGCAACCGCGGCTTTCGATTCAGTGGCAATGGTGCCTTTTTTCGGGAAGCCAGGTTCACGAAAGTGAACTTGGTCATCAATCATTCCAGGTAATAGGTGTTTACCGGTTGCATCAATCACGCGACAATCGGCGGCCGCAGGGGCACTGATGTCGCGAGCAATCTGGCTAATGCGGCCATTTTCGATCAGTACATCGGTCTCAACAACGTGTCCTTCGTTGACGACAGAAGCGTTTTTGAAAAGCAGGGTGGTCATGGTGTGATCCTTACATGTCAATGCATCGGTGCTATGGTACCGCAATCGATTACTTGATTCAGCCCCTGTTTTTACCGGGGATTGACGGATATTTCACCGCGCATTGACCGAATTGTTGCACATTCGTACCGTTAGCATATTGCCCTTCATTGGGGGCTGCCGCATACTTGGCCGACACACAATCATAAAAGGGAATCGACCATGGCGGAAGAAACTATTTTCAGCAAAATCATTCGCAAAGAAATCCCCGCGGATGTTGTCTATCAGGATGAACTTGTTACTGCCTTCCGTGATATTAATCCGCGCGCGCCGGTTCATGTGCTTATTGTACCCAACAAATTGATCCCAACGACCAATGATGTGGAGCCAGATGATGAGCTCGCGCTCGGGCGTATGATTACCGTGGCCAAGAAAATTGCAGCGGACGAAGGGGTTGCCGAAAACGGCTATCGTTTGATCATGAACTGTAATCAACATGGTGGCCAAGAGGTCTATCATATCCACATGCATTTAGTGGGTGGGCGAGCGCTTGGGCCCATGGTGGTGGGTTAACACATTAAATATGAATGAAACCATGAAAACCGCGAACCTTGAGTGGTCACGCCGATGGACGAAAAAATGGGGCAAGTTGCGCTTGCCTCAACTAATGGTGGGCGCGCTCGTGCTGTTACTCGCAGGGTGTGCGCCTCGCTACCAGCCGGTTAACCCGTCGCCAGACACCAACCGCGCAGCACGTTTATCAGATTCGCAGGTGCATAACGGCATTGATCGCGCCATGCGTGCTGCGGTGGAAGCCTTATTGGCGAGTGAGCCTTTAAAGGTATCGCCGGTGACCTTGGTCCAACCGATCCAAAATAGCAGTGGCGATTATTTTCCTACCCCAAGGTATTCAACGCAGTTGCAAGCGGGCTTAATCGAATCCGGTCGGATAACGCCTGTTCCTGAAGCGAGAGTACAGGCGGTCCGCGCCTCGTTAGGGTTGGCAGCGAATCAGGTGCTGGTGGATCCCGCGACCATTATGCAATATGGCCGCATGCTGGGTGCGCAGTATCAACTGAGCGGTAAAATCACCGGTCAGGCCCCTTATCAGCTAAGTTTGCAGTTAATGGACTTACAGTCAGGAGTGATCGCTTGGCAGGATGTAGAACGCTTTGTCAGCCGTTGAATGGTCTCCTGCTCTGGCGCAGACCTTATCTACCGCACTGACGCGCTATTATGGTGTCCCTACCGAGGTTACCGGTGTCGAGCCGTTGGCAGCGGGCCTGACAAATCGCTGTTTACGACTCACCGACTCACAGGGGGGGCGCAGTGTTTGGCGTCCCCATGGTCGAGCGGCGAATGCTTTTGCCATTGACCGTGCGCGTGAAGCTCAGGCGCAATCTTTGGCCGCTGAGCATGGGCTGGCGCGTCAGCCGATTGTCCACAACGGCGAAGGATTATTGGTGCCTTGGGTGGATGGTGAACCGCTTTGTAATCTAAAAACCGATCAGGCATCGATCCTTATTCCACTTTTATCCCGTATTCACCAGCTGCCGGCGGATCTGGAAACCGCGTCCGTCGAGGCACAATGCGCTCATTATGAAAAGCAACTGCCTGATGGTGTGGTAGCGCGTTTACACCGGCTCAAACATAAGGTGCTCGCACACAGCCCGCTCCCAACGTATGAGCCATCGGCGGTGTGTCACATGGACTTGGGCGCTTACAATGTGGTGATCGAGCCAGATGGTAACCCGTGTGTGCTTGATTGGGAGTATGCCCGCGCCGGTGATCCTTATCTTGACATCGCGCTCTTTTGTCGTGCTAATGGCTGGTTACCACACACTGTGGTGCCGCGTTATTGTGCTCTGCGGCAACTAAAATCGGTGAATGTTATCCTCGCACGCGTCAACGCTTGGTTGCCGTTTACCGACTATTTAGCACTATGTTGGTATGAGGTGGGGGCGAATCTGTATGGATTACCTGCGTACAATCAAGCAGCGGACGTGCTGTATCAACAGCTTTCAGAGTAGACCGCCCGCTACATTCGGATAAATCCCTCGTAGCTGACGCATAGGCGAATAAGGATAAGGAGACAATATGGTCAAGGATTGCAAACGGCGGTGTCGAACAGGCTGGCTTGTGGGCTGTCTGTTGGTGCTTGCGGGATGTACCACGGAGCTTGCGTACAATACGTTGCCGTTTTGGATTCACTATTACCTGGACGATATTGTCGACCTAACCGCCACCCAATCGCACCAAGTAAAAGCGGACCTCGATGCAGTTCAGCAATGGCATCGCGTGGAGGAGTTGCCTCGGTTAGCGGATCGGCTCACCTTGATCGCCGCGCAAAGTACGGAACGGCAAACATGGGACCAATTGCGCGATCATCAAGCTGGGTTTAAAACTCGGATACAAGCCACACTCAATGCACTGATCCCGGCGACGACGCGTTTATTGCAAAGCCTGGATGATCGTCAGGCTGAGCGATTGACCCAATTTTTAAAAGACGAAATTGCTGAGGCACAAGCGCGCCGTGACCAGCAATCACCGCAAGAACGGCTAGCCGAGCAACAAGAAGAGCTTGAGGAGCGCACTGAGGGTTGGGTCGGACACACCACAGACAGCCAAGCGCCATTCTACGCTGAGATGGCGGACTACCAGCAACGCGCGATGCCGACCTTCATCACGGTACGTGAGCAGTTGCAAGCGCGGCTATTTAACCTGATTGAGACACGCCAACGCGATGACTTGGATAGTCAACTGCGTCAATGGGTGGATGACCTCGTCGCCTGGCGCGGTGGTAGTGATACGCAGACAGACATGGCGATCTATCGCTCTCGACGCCTTGACTGGTTACTCCGGTTCGATAAAAGCTTGGATGATGATCAACGCACGCACTTGATAGAAGAACTTGAGCAATGGGCGTCGCGTTTGCAAGGCATGGCTGGATAAAAATACCCTGATCCTCGCTAGGGTGATCTTGCTCATTTTTGCGTGTAAGCAGCTATGCTATTGATAAAGGCCATTACATTCTTAGCGCAATCAGCAAGGACCGCTTATGATCATCTATCTGCATGGCTTTGATGCCACCAGTCCAGGCAACCACGAAAAAGTGCTTCAACTTCAATTTGTTGACGACGATGTTCGCACCATTAATTACAGCACTTTGCACCCCAAACATGATATGCAGCACTTACTTAAACAGGTGCAAACGCAGATCGAAGCCAGCCAGGATCCTAACCCATTGATATGTGGTGTTGGGCTAGGCGGGTATTGGTCAGAGCGAATTGGATTTTTGTGCGGGATAAAACAGGTTCTGATCAACCCAAACTTACACCCTCAGGAAAATATGCCGGGCAAAATCGACCGTCCTGAAGAGTACGAAGATATTGCAACTAAATGTGTCACTGATTTTCGTCAGCGCAACCAGCAGCGGGCGTTGGTTATCCTATCACGTGAAGACGACGTGCTAGACAGTCAACGTAGCTATCATCTGCTTTCACCTTTCTATCCTGTGCGTTGGGACGAGGCGCAAACCCATAAATTTAAAAACCTTTCTACGCATCTACAAGCGATTGCGCACTTTAAAAAGTCTACCTGATGGTCACTTTCCCGTATCGAGCGTATAGCTAGGCCATTGTTATACGCGCTTGGTGTTATTTTCCTACATTTTATCCGTAAATAAAGCACAGACAAGGGTCGAAGTGTTCGCCATTTTACGGCAAAATGAATGGGCGTGCTGACCAACTACACAGCAATAAACCACACGCACTGATACAGATTATGTCGTTAGTCACTAACAAATAGAAAGTGGCGTACTTAAGACCGATTTTAGCTAGTGGCATACGTGCGGCTAGCGAGTGTTTTTTAATTAAGGTAAGGATGTAGAAGTGACCAAAATTATCGTTGTCGGCGGTGGTGCAGGCGGGCTTGAGCTCGCGACCAAGCTAGGCCGCACGTTAGGCCGCAAACGCCGTGCTGAAATCACCCTCGTCGATAAAAACAGTAGTCATTTATGGAAACCCCTGCTGCACGAGGTGGCCACGGGATCGATGGATGAAGGCGTCGATGCATTAAGCTATCGCGCGCATGCTAAAAATCATGGGTTTGATTTCCAAATGGGCACATTGTGGGATATTGATCGCGAACGTAAGGTGATCACCCTCGCGCCCATGTATGACGAGAATAACGAGCTATTAATGCCCGAGCGTGAGCTCGAATATGACACCTTAGTGATGGCGATTGGCTCGACCTCTAATGACTTTAATACCCCTGGCGTGCGTGACAATTGTATTTTCCTGGATAACCCGAAACAGGCACACCGTTTCCGCCGAGAAATGAACAATGAGTTTATGCGCCTGCACGCGAAACACGGTGACGGCAGTGTTGATATTGCCATTGTCGGTGCGGGGGCGACAGGCGTTGAATTGTCGGCTGAGCTGCATAATGCGATTAAAGAGCTGCGCAACTATGGTTTCCGTGACCTCGAGAACTCTAAGTTGAATGTGACCTTGGTTGAAGCAGGCGAGCGAATCCTACCGGCGTTACCGCCACGTATTTCTAGTGCCGCGCATCAAGAGTTATTAAAACTCGGCGTAACAGTAAAAACCAACACCTTTGTGGTAAAAGCTGATGAAGATGGCCTAGAAACCAAATCGGGTGAACGTATCCATGCCGACATTATGGTTTGGGCTGCGGGGATTAAAGCGCCTGATTTCTTGAAAGATATTGCGGGTTTAGAAACCAACCGCATTAATCAGCTTGAGGTGAAGAACACCTTACAAACGACCCGTGACGACGATATTTTTGTGATTGGTGATTGTGCGGCGTGCACGCAGGAAGATGGCAGTAAAGTGCCACCGCGCGCGCAGTCTGCCCATCAAATGGCGAGCCTGTGCTTTAGCAATATTGTTGCGAAAATGAACGGGCGTGAACTTAAACCTTATGTGTTTAAAGATCATGGTTCGCTGGTTTCCTTAAGCCGCTTCTCGACGGTTGGCAGCTTAATGGGGAACCTGACCAAAGGCTCAATGATGATCGAAGGGCGCATCGCGCGTGTGGTTTATATTTCTTTGTATCGCATGCATCAAATTGCGTTGCACGGCTATGTAAAAACCGGCTTGATGATGTTAGTCGGCCGCATTAACCGTGTGTTACGTCCAAGCTTGAAGCTGCACTAAAGTGGGATAACGCGCCTAATCTAAACCGGGGCCTATCCCCGGTTTTCTTTTTGAAGATGGCGCTTTTGCGATAATTGTTGCTCAATGGCGCGAAAGTCGTCACAATAGCGCCGCAATCAAGATTATTGATATCACTTCTAGAGCAACCCTCCTGAACGCCGAGTTTTCCTCATACAACGATATTGATATTCATGCCCTTAAGCGACGGGTAGGGTGTCTACACGTGGCGACATTTTTTTATTTATTGAGATCAATTGATGAGTTTCTCCTCTTTAGGACTATCTGCACCACTCCTTAAAGCCGTGCAAGAGCAAGGCTATACCATCCCATCACCGATTCAGGCTAAAGCGATTCCGGCAGTAATTGAAGGCCAAGATGTGATGGCTGCCGCGCAAACCGGCACCGGTAAAACCGCTGGGTTTACGTTACCGATTTTAGAACGTTTGCAAGCCGGTAAACGTGCGCGCCCGAATCACGTTCGCACTTTGATTTTAACGCCAACGCGTGAACTCGCCGCACAAGTTCATAAAAACGTTGAACAATACAGTCAGTACACGCCGCTGACCTCGCTGGTGGTGTATGGTGGGGTGAAGATAAACCCGCAAATGATGAAATTGCGTAAAGGGGCCGACGTCCTCGTGGCAACGCCGGGTCGTTTATTGGATCTGTATAACCAAAATGCCGTCAACTTTTCGCAACTTGAAGTGTTGGTGCTGGATGAAGCCGATCGCATGCTGGATATGGGCTTTATTCGTGATATCCGTAAGATTTTGGCCGCTTTGCCTGCGAAACGTCAGAATCTATTGTTCTCAGCTACCTTCTCGGATGAGATCCGTCAACTTGCCAAAGGCATGGTCAACAATCCGGTAGAGATTTCGGTCAGCCCTGCTAACCAAGCGGCGACCAGTGTCGAACAGTGCATTTATCCTGTTGATAAAAAGCAAAAAGCGCCGATGCTCTTATCGTTAATTGCCGATAACAACTGGCAACAAGTGTTGGTCTTTAGTAAAACCAAGCACGGTGCCAATCGTCTGTCGCGTTATTTAGATGAGTATGGCGTCAGTGCTGCCGCGATTCACGGTAATAAAAGCCAAGGCGCACGTACCAAAGCACTGGAGCAATTCAAAACCGGTGATGTACGTGTGCTTGTCGCGACCGATATTGCCGCGCGTGGCATCGATATTGCGCAATTACCACAAGTGGTTAACTTTGATTTGCCCCATGTCGCTGAAGATTATGTTCACCGTATTGGACGGACCGGACGGGCCGGCGCTGTGGGTCATGCGATTTCGCTCGTCTGTGCCGACGAAGCTAAAGATCTCTTTGCGATTGAGCGTCTAACCAAGCAAGTGTTACCGCGCCTTAGCCTTGAGGGTTTCCCAGTGGCGAATCCGCTGCCAGAGTCGCGGTTAGATACGCGACCACTGAAGCCGAAAAAACCGAAGAAGCCAAAGCAGTATCAAGATGGCCAACGTTCGGGCGAAAAAGCACGAGGGCATAAACCGATGAGTAAAAATCGTCGCCATACGGGCAAGCCGGGTGCGAAACCGTCATCCTCATAGTCTGACTGGGGCTGTGAGCGTGAAACTAAAAAAGCCGGCTTGATGTGCCGGCTTTTTAATGCGATTTTTTCGATGAGCGACTTTCAATAAACGGCTTTCAATGAGCGACTGTCGATTAACCGTTATTGACTTTGCGGACCTGAATAATCAATCCCATCATTGGATTATCGAGATAATGTGTTTCACCACTGCGCATACGGCGTTTGTGGGTAAATGCATAAGGCTGCAAGTAGCGTTCAACATGGTATTGTTTTTCTACTTTCTGTAGCCCTGCCACTTGCACATCGTTATTTTGATTCGCGGCAGTATCGGCGCGTTGCAGTGGCATATCAATGATGTCTTCAACTAAAGCGCGACGTTCAGTCGGCTCGCGTAACACCATATCGGCCTCGACATATAAGTAATGCTGAACATAGACACGTAGTGTGCCGTCAAGTTCATACAATCCCTGCGGTGTCGCGGGCTCGGAGACGCTTTGCTCGTCCCAGTCTTTGCGGCTTAAGCCATCGGCAGGGTCGTCAGCGGTCTTCGGCTCAGGTGTTGCTTTGATCGGCGTGCCGTCGGGATTAAAACTTGCGCGATAGTCTTTTCCTGCCATCACTCGCAGTAAAGGCAGTGCCGCTCGACCACTGTCATCTTGGCGCCATGCCACATGAACCATGGGCGTAAAGCCTGCATGGTTTTTTAATTTGTTGTAGGCATCGTTAAGTTGCCATTGGTTAGGTGACAATGGCGTTAACCCGGCGTCTTGTAACGCGCGTTGATTGGTGACTGGCACGCCGCGGCTCACACTGCTCTCGCTGTCTTGCGATGGCCAGTTTTCTTCTACGCTTGCAGGATCTTGGTTGCGCTTAAAAACAATTAATTCGACATCATAAAGCCGTTTAGCCCAGACGGGCTGGCTTAATGACAACAGTAATAACACCACAAGTCCTTTTAGGCCTGCGGCTGAGCGCCAATCTTTCGCGGGACGTTGATGATTTCTCACTGGTTACTCCATTGGTAATGAAAGGCGACGTTGTCAGCCGCCTTTCATTGGGTTTGTTGACGCACTAGGCGACTAACTGATGGCTCGCAAATTGAGTCAACAGCTCATCAATAAAGTTCATCCGCTCGCGTCGGTCGGTGAGCGTTTCGACAAACTTGATCTTAGTTGGCCCGTCAAACTTAAACTTATCTGGGCGAGATTGTAACAGTCCCACTAAAAATCCGGGATCAATTTGCGCGTTTTCATGAAACTCCACTAAGCCACCCCGTTCACTGGCCTCGATCTTCTTCACGCCTAGGCTCGCGGCACGTATTTTCAGTTGCTGAATGTGGAGGAGGTTCTTCGCCGCATCAGGCAGTAATCCAAAGCGGTCAATCAGCTCGACTTGCAGCTCGTTCATGTCGTCGTTGGACTTGGCGCTGGCAATGCGTTTATACATCGATAGGCGCATATTAATGTCCGGAATATAGTCATCCGGTAATAGGGCAGGTAGCCGCAATTCAATGTCGGTCTGTTCATTGAGCAGTGCATCTAGGCTTGGCTCTTTGCCCTCTTTTAAGGCTTCAACCGCTTGCTCTAACATATCCATGTAGAGGGTAAAGCCAATCGATTGAATTTGGCCGCTCTGCTCATCGCCCAATAACTCGCCCGCCCCACGAATTTCCAAATCTTGCGTCGCGAGAGTAAAACCGGCCCCCAAATCTTCCAGCGCGGCAATGGCGTCGAGTCGTTTGACCGCATCTTTGGTCATGCGTTTTGGATGTGGCGTGAGCAGATACGCATAGGCTTGGTGGTGTGAGCGTCCAACCCGGCCACGCAACTGATGAAGCTGCGCCAAGCCAAAGTGATCGGCGCGATCAATAATAATGGTGTTGGCTGAGGGAATATCGATGCCGGTTTCGATGATGGTGGTACACACTAATACATTGTACTTTTGGTGATAGAAATCACTCATGATTTTTTCTAGCTCACGCTCGCGCATTTGCCCATGCGCCACGGTCACGCGAGCTTCAGGGATCATGTCACTGATTTCATTCGCGGTTTTTTCTATTGTCTCGATATCGTTGTGCAAAAAGTACACTTGCCCCCCGCGCATGATTTCGCGTAAGAGCGATTCTTTGATCAAGTTGTCTTCGCGCTCGCGGACAAAAGTCTTCACCGCTAAGCGTCGTGAGGGCGGGGTCGCAATAATCGACAGATCACGCATGCCACTCATGGCCATATTGAGTGTCCGGGGAATCGGTGTGGCGGTGAGCGTGAGAATATCAACATTGGCACGCATGGCTTTGATTTTCTCTTTTTGACGTACCCCAAAGCGGTGTTCTTCGTCGACAATCAGTAAGCCTAAATCCCGTACTTTGACATCGGATTGCAGTAACTTATGGGTGCCGATCAGTATGTCGACTTTGCCGGCTTCGCAATCGGCCATGATTGCTTTTTGCTCTTTGGCGGATTTAAAACGTGAGAGCACTTCAACCCGCACTGGCAGGTTAGCGAATCGATCGCGGAAGTTTTCAAAGTGCTGTTGCGCGAGCAAGGTGGTTGGCACTAATACAGCAACTTGCTTACTGTTGTTTACGGCGAGGAACGTCGCCCGCATTGCCACTTCCGTTTTGCCGAAGCCAACATCGCCGCAGACCAGGCGATCCATGGCGATCGGGCGGCACATGTCGGATAACACCGCATTAATCGCTTGGGACTGATCTGCGGTTTCTTCAAACGGGAAGGTGGCCCGAAATGTTTGATAGGCCTCTTTGTCGTGAGTAAAGGTAAAGCCTGGCTTGGTTTCGCGTTTGGCATAAACATCCAAAAGCTCTGCGGCGACATCACGGACTTTTTCGGCCGCACGGCGACGGGCTTTTTCCCACGCTTCGCCGCCTAATTTATGGATAGGTGCGGTGTCTTCCGCTCCGCCAGAGTAACGGCTAATTAAATGCAATGCGCCGACAGGCACATACAGTTTGGCTCCTTGCTGGTATTCGAGCGTCATGTATTCGGTTTTTAAGCCGCCGGCCTCTAAGGTCTGCAAACCTTGATAGCGGCCAATACCGTGCTCAAGGTGAACCACTGCTTGTCCCGGTTTGAGCTCTGCCAAGCTGCGGATCACCGCATCATTACTGACGGTTTGTTTGCGTTTTTCGCGTCGGCGTTGTTGCACGGCGCGCTCGCCGAACATGTCACTTTCGCAGATTAGGGCAAATTGGCGCGGGTTATCAATAAAGCCTTGGTCTACCGGACCGATGATTAAACCAAAACGACCGGATTGTGATAGGGCTTCGGATAAGCCATCTGCGACCATAGGACGGATTTTCGCTTGGCTAAGTAAATCCAACAATGCTTCGCGTCGACCTTCCGATTCGACCGAGAAAATCACCTTACCGCTATACGCTTCGCTGAATTGACGCAATGCGGCCAACGGCTCTTTCGCTTGGTGGTTAACGGTCAGTGACGGCAGTGGCGAGATGTCCAGATTCTCGCGTCCGGCTTTTTCTGTGACGCTGTCACTTTCAAGCTTAAGCCTAGGGTACTGTTTGAGTGTCGCAAACAGGGTGTCTTTGCTCAGCCATAGTGCATCGGGAGGAAGCAGTGGACGCAGCGGATCAACACGGCGTTGATCATAGCGGTTGGCGACATCTGCTTCAAAGTGGCTGATCGCCGCATCGATATCGCCGACCGATAAGATAAGTGTGTTGTCAGGCAAATAATCGAACAAGGTTTCGGTTTGCTCGAAAAATAGCGGCAGCCAATACTCGATCCCCGCTGGCCAGGTTTTTTTGCTGACTTGCTGATAAATCGACTCAGGCTCTCGGCGCGCTTCAAAGTGTTCACGAAAACGGCCGCGAAAGTATTCGACGGCGGCATCATCGGTAGGAAACTCATGAGCCGGCAGTAATTGGATCTGAGTCAGTTCGCCGGTTGAGCGCTGGTTTTCCGGATCAAATTGACGAATGGTATCGACTTCATCATCAAAAAAGTCAATGCGATAGGGTTCGTCACTGCCCATTGGGAATAAATCAAGAATGGAGCCGCGGCTGGCGAATTCACCATGTTCCATCACCTGATCAACATGGCGGTAGCCGGCATCGGTGAGTTGGTCACGCAGCTTTTCAAGCGAAAGAATATCGCCTTTTTTCACCATCAACGCATGTTGGTGCAAAAACTGTCTTGGTGTGACGCGTTGCAGTGCCGTACTGGCCGGTGCGATTAATACTCCCGTTTTCTGGTGCGGCAGTTGATACAAGCAAGATAGGCGTGCCGAGATAATGTCTTGGTGGGGCGAAAAACTGTCGTACGGCAGCGTTTCCCAATCGGGAAAAAGATCGCACTCACCTTGGGTGAACTGGCGAATGGCCGGCTGTAATCGCACTGCGGTTTGGTTATCCGGGACCAATAGAAAAACCGGGCCCGCATGCTGTTGGGTTAAGGTTGCAATCGCTAGCGGAAGCGCGGCCCCTGCTAGGTTACCAAGGTGTTTAACGTCGCCGGGGCCCGTGGGCAGAGTGAAAGCGTAGAGCGGTTGTTGGGTCATGAGTTTAACTGCTTGATTGTTTTCGGTCGCGTGCGCGTTTTTTTAAGAGTTTTTGCTGATGATATAACGCGGCACGAATGAGAGTGTCTTGGTCTTCTTCCAATAACCGTGTGTATTGGATTTGGATCAAATAGTGAGGCTGATTGCCATCGTCTTCTTGGTGATGCTCGCAATCGGTCACCACGCCGTAGCAATAAATGGCTGTGGGTGGATGATCAAGGAACAGCTTGACGCGTGCATGTACCCCAAGTGCTAACGGCGATGGACTCAGGTACGAAAAACGACTCGCCCCAAAGGTGTGGGTGATAAAGCGGTGAGAAGGCTGATCTTCATGGCTGAGCATGTAGCCCATCATCAGTGTGAGCTTTTCGTTTTGAGTCTGCAAAATGCGGAACAATGCTGACGCGTCATTAGGGTCAATCGACTGTAAATCCTTTTCCACGTCAGCATCAAGCTGGCCGCATTGGCTCGCCAAGCGAAATGGCGCGGGGATCTCCGCGATGAAGCCATCCGCGTCCGGTTGCGGTTGATTGTCGGCGAGAGGCTCCACATTTATCCGCATGGCCGCTCGCACAGAGAAGTATTCGTCTTGGCTCATCACTGTGCCTTTACATTGCTGTTGTATTCATGATTATCACGCACCCTTACTGAGAGGTAAAGGTTAGCGATACTTTCTCGCCCTAAAGGCATGGATTTGTATCATCCAGAGGGGGTTAAATGCGGCGGATAACTTGGCGAGCCTGACTTGGACAGGTATGCTTGCAGCGAATCAAAACAATAAGCTAGGTGTGCTATGTATCAACCTTTGTCGGTGTTTATTGGCCTGCGCTATTTGCGTGGCCGTTCAGCCGACCGCTTTGGGCGTTTTGTCTCGTCGATGTCTACCGCGGGGATCGCGATCGGTGTATTGGCGTTGATTACGGTGTCATCGGTGATGAATGGATTTGAAGCCCAACTCAAAGGCCGTATTTTAGGGGTGTTGCCCCATGCGATTATCGCCAATGGCCAGTTAGGATCGACACCATCGACCATAGAGCAGTGGCCGCATGTGGTCGATACCGCGCCGATAAAAACCACCGATGCGGTGATTCAAAGCCGTAATGGCCTCAGTGCCGGTTTACTTGAAGGGATTGATCCGAAGGCGACAGAGCCGCTGGCGTCCCACCTTTTGCAAGGTGAGATGTCGGCACTGCGTCCGGGACGCTATCAAGTGATGATAGGGCGCGCGATGGCATCTGAGTTGCAATTACGGGTCGGAGATTCGGTCCGAGTCATGGTCACCAGTGCTAGTCGTTTTACGCCCATCGGTCGGATCCCTGCGCAACGTTTATTTACTGTAGGTGGGATTTTTCATACTGGCACGGATGTCGATAACCAGTTGATGCTGGCCAACATTGAAGATGTCGCAAAACTGAGTGGTATTTCCCCAAACCAAGCGAACGACTTACGGTTATTTTTAGATGATCCATTTGCGATTACCCAGCTTAAACCCAAGGCCGATCCTGCCACCTGGACCGATTGGCGACGTTGGCGTGGTGAGCTCTTTCAAGCGGTGAAAATGGAAAAAAACATGATGAGTTTGATGCTGAGTCTGATCATTGTGGTGGCGGCATTTAACATCATTTCCGCGCTGATCATGGTGGTGATGGAAAAACAATCCGAGGTCGCGATTTTAAAAACACTGGGCATGAAAGATAGAGACATTGTGGCTGTCTTTATCGCTCAAGGCAGTTTAAGTGGTCTGGTTGGTGCTGCCATTGGGGGCGTGCTTGGTGTATTGATTGCATCATACATCAACGAAATCATGGCGATATTCGGCGTGAGTCTATTGGGTAACGGCTTAGCGTTGCCTGTGGTTGTTAATCCGTTTCAAGTTGCCATGATACTCGGCTTAGCCGTTGTGCTAAGCGTGTTGGCAACCTTATTCCCTGCATTTAAAGCGGCATCTGTTCACCCTGCTGAGGCACTGCGTTATGAGTAAATCTTTGTTGTCCTGCCACCGTGTCAGTAAAACCTATCAAGAAGGTGGGCAATCAACCTGTGTGTTAAACCAGGTGTCAATGACAATAGCCCCGGGCGAGCTGGTGGCGATTGTGGGGTCATCCGGCTCGGGGAAAAGTACGCTATTGCACACGCTTGGTACGCTTGATGCGCCGAGCGAGGGCGATGTTTGGATTGAGGATGCATTGGTGAGTGCGATGTCGGCGTCACAACAGGCGACACTGCGCAATCAAACCTTAGGATTTGTTTATCAGTTTCATCATTTGTTGGCCGACTTCACCGCGCTCGAAAACGTGATGATGCCTTTGCTGATCAACAAAGTTAGTCACAAAGCGGCAGCAAAACAAGCCACTGCGATCTTGAATGCGGTTGGGGTTGGGCATCGACTCAAGCATCGCCCCTCGGAGTTATCGGGGGGTGAGCGCCAACGTGTGGCGATTGCACGTGCCTTAGTCAATGAGCCGAAGTTGGTATTGGCCGACGAACCGACAGGCAATTTGGATCACGCCACGGCGTTAGAGATCTACGATTTGATGCGACAACTGAATGCGAAACATGGCACGGCGTTTTTAGTGGTCACTCATGATAGTGAGCTGGCAGCAAAACTGGATCGCCAAGTGATGATGCAAGATGGTCACTTGGTTGTGCAGGAGGCATCATGAAACCGTTATCCTTGGCGATAGGCCGGCGCTTTAGTCGTGCTCGGCAGCGAAATCGCTTGGTCTCCTTTATTTCTCTTTCCTCGGTCATGGGTATCGCGGTGGGCGTCATGGTGATCATTGTGGGTTTATCGGCCATGAACGGGTTTGAGCGAGAGTTGAATCAACGCGTGCTGTCGGTGGTACCTCATGGGCAGGTGTTTGGGGTCAATGGTCCGATTGAAAACTGGCAACAGGTGCAAGCGCAAAGTGAACGGCACCCACAGGTGGAAGCGGCGGCGCCTTATGTCGAGCTTACGGCATTGATGGAACATGGCACCCGCTTACAGCCCGCACAAATTCGCGCGGTGGATCCCACCTCAGAGCGCACGGTTAGCCGGATTGGTGATTATATCGATGGTGGATGGGAAAGCTTGCCAGCGGGGCAATCTCGTCTTGTCTTGGGGCAAGGCATTGCTTCTCAGCTCGGTGTTAGCAAGGGTGACTGGATCACGGTCATGGTGCCGGCGACAGACAGTAGCCTTAACCTACGGGCGCCGAAGCGGGTGCGAATGCAGGTTGCTGGCCTGTTGCAGTTAGGCGGACAAATCGACCATTCGCTGGCATTAATGCGTCTCCAAGATGCCCAAGCTCTGATGGGAATGGATGAGGCGGTGACCGGCGTCTCGCTTAAGGTTTCGCCGGTACTCGACGCGCGAAAAATCGTACAAGAAGTAGGGCAAACCTTATCTACTTATGTGTACTTAAAAGATTGGACGGGCGATTTCGGGTATTTATATCGCGATATCCAGTTGGTCAGAGCCATTATGTATTTGGTGATGGTGCTGGTGATTGGCGTGGCGTGTTTTAATGTGGTGTCAACCTTGATGATGTCGGTAAAAGATAGAGCTGCGGACATTGCGATTTTACGCACAATGGGCGCGAATGATCGCCTGATTCGACGCATATTTATCTGGTACGGATTGTTCTCTGGGGCGTTAGGCAGCGCAATTGGCAGTGTGTTGGGCGTGGCGATTGCCAGTCATCTCACCGCGATCTTGTCTCAGATTGAGGCTTGGGTCGGGCATCGTTTTTTGTCAGGTGATGTGTATTTTGTCAACTTTCTCCCCAGTGAGTTACATGCCACAGACGTAGTACTTGTTAGTATCACGGCGATACTTCTGAGCTTGCTGGCGGCCTGGTACCCAGCACGTCGTGCTTGCCAGCTTCAACCCGCTGCAGTGCTCAGTGCCAAATAGCGTGAATACCAGATAGCTTTAATACCAGAGAGCTCTAAAACTAGATAGCTTTAATACAAAATAGCCTTGATACAAGATAGCCTGCATAAAAGACAGCGACAAAAAGAGCCCGTTACGACGGGCTCTTTTTGATCTGTCTCGCTCAAGGGTGTTAACGATTGTATAACGACCAACAGCTATTCCATCTCACTCGCACCTTATCGGACTCACTCTTGCGCAAGATGCACCGAGCGCTACGCTACGTGCTCACTAAGATGACGGTTTGGTCGGCTTTGGGAGTACTTGTTTGATTTTCTTAGGCAAGCGAAGTTTGCGCTTTTGCCAGCTTCTCACCACCGAGTAGCGCCAAATACCGCGCACACTGAAATAACCAATCACCGCGAAGACGAGCCCGCTAGTGATACACCCTAATAAAAAAGGTGGGCCAATATGGCTCATTTGCTCGGCAAGGTAATGCCATGAAAGCTCAAAGTGAAAGGGGATAGGTGCCGTATTCAGCATCCAGGTCCCGAGTTTGTAAGCGAGATAAAACATCACCGGCATGGTGATTGGATTGCTTACCCACACCAAAGCCACGGCCAGTGGCAGATTCACGCCGAACATAATGGCCAGGCCTGCGGCCATGATCATTTGGCTAGGAAGTGGGACAAATGCCATAAACAGCCCCACCGCAAAGGCCCCTGATGCCGAGCGCCGGTTAAGGCACCACAGATTGGGATCCTGCAACAGGCTACCAAATACGCGTAGCGCCTTATTGTCGCGCAACGCCTCCCGCTTTGGCATATAGCGTTGAAAAAACTTCTTGGGCATACCTGTTTACATTACCTGGAAATTACGCGATGAAGCTAACCTTTACGATAACCGCGGCACTGACTTTGCTATCACTACCATGGTGGCCTGTATTACCGCCGTTTTGGGTCTGCTCCATTACCTGTATTGTCTTTTTTTTCGGGGTGAAAACACGTTGGTGGTGGCTTGCAGGGAGCGCGCTGGGGCTCACTTGGGCTGTATTATCCGCAAACCTGTATCAAGCCAACGTGATCCACATCATTTCAAACCAAAAGGATACTACAATCACGGGCACTGTGGGCACCCTTTTTAGCGATAAAGCCGGCGCGCAAGCGATTATTTTTGATGTCGATAAAATTAATCAATCGAGATTGGCGCCTTTTCGTTCAGCGCGTGTACGTGTGTACTGGCAATCGGCACCTTTTCCTAAGCAGGGCGAGCGTTGGCAGCTGACTGTACGGCTTAAACCACCGTATGGCCGACTCAATGAAACCGGCTTTGATGCGGAAAAATATTATGTGGCTCGGCGAATACACGCCAAAGCCAGTTTAAAACAGGCTACACAATTAACCGATACCATTACTTGGCGTCAGCAGCTGCTTGATACCTTAACACCGACTTTATCACCACTTCGGTTTGGCCCTCACCTTTTAGCATTGAGTTTGGGCGAGCGTTCGTGGCTGACTGCCGCCCATTGGGACACATTGACACAAAGTGGTTTGGCCCACTTGATGGCGATTTCAGGGTTACACATTGGCTTGGCTTATGGCATGGGGTGGCAACTTGGCCGTTGGGCGCGTGTTTGGCTGCCAGAGCAGCGTTTATTTACATGGTTGCCGCTCTATGTGGCACTCGGTGTCGCGATAGTCTATGCCGCACTAGCGGGATTTGCACTGCCAACCCAACGGGCATTGATTGCGCTGTTATTGGTGTCGGTGGCAAAGCGTCTTGGTGCCAGCGTCTCACCGCTTAATCTTTTGCAACTCACCGTGTTATTGGTACTTGCGCGTGATCCGTTAGCCGGCTTCTCGGTCAGCTTTTGGTTATCATTTTCGGCGGTCGGTGCCTTATGTCTTGCGCATTATGGCTTTTCGCGCTCATCCGGTTGGGGACAAGCGCCCCGGCGCTGGCACTGGCTGCGGCCGTTGAAGCAGCTGTTGGTCGTCCAACTTGTACTGCTGATTGGTATGTTACCGCTGCAACTCAGTTTTTTTTCTGGAGTGAGTGCGGCGGCAACGCCTATTAATCTGGTTGCGGTCCCGTGGGTGGGAATGATAACGGTACCGTTAGTTTTTATGGCCCTTTTTTTGTCAACGACTGGATTAGGGGGCGTGTTATGTTGGCAGTGGGCCAATATCAGTCTGATCCCGGTGATGGCACTGGCTGAAAATGCCTCAGCGAGTTGGTTGACTGTACCGGTGGCATCAATCGGATGGGCGTTTACTGTGATAGCGTTAGCGATAGGATTGTATGGTTGGCGGTGCCATCGATGCAGCGGCTTGGTCATTGTGTTTATCGTCGCGTTAATCACCTGGCGCGCGCCGAAAGCGGTGAACTGGCAAGTGGATGTGTTGGATGTTGGCCATGGTCTTGCGGTGTTGGTGAGTAAAAATGGAAAGGCCATCCTTTATGATACTGGCAATCGTTGGCAAGTGGGCGGCATTGCACAGGCGGTCATCGCGCCTATTTTAGAAAGTCGACACATTGAGCGCCTGGACGGTCTTATTCTCAGCCATGGCGACAGTGATCACGATGGCGGTGCCGATTTTATCGTCGCTCAATATTCACCGCGTTGGCGCCGTGCCAGTGAGGTACGCTCTGGCTATCAAACGTGTGTGGCAGGGCAGCGCTGGCAGTGGCAAGGATTAGACTTCGCCGCCTTATGGCCGCCAGAAGCAACGGCACCTGCAGACAATAATGACTCTTGCGTCATACGCATCTCTGACGGGGAATACAGCGTGTTACTGACCGGAGACATTGAGAGAAAGGGAGAAGCAAATTTGCTTGCATCCTTGGGCGATCAAACGCAGCTAGACAGCGATATTATGCTGGTGCCGCACCATGGCAGTCGTTCTTCTTCTTCGCCTTCTTTTATTGGTGCGGTGAATCCTTCTTGGGCGGTGGCATCCACGGGGTTACTCAATCCTTGGCGGTTGCCCGCGCAACAGGTACGGGCCGCCTATGAGCACGCCGATGTGACGTGGTTAGATACCGCAGCCAATGGTCAAGTTCGTTGGCAGCGTGTCGACACGGGTTGGCAGTTAACGCGTTGGCGCCAAGATCGTCGTGCGGCTTGGTATCGTAAGATGTTTAAACGTCGGCCAGTAAATTTGGACGCAGACCGGTAAAAGAGTAGAATGCCGGTCTGTTTTACCCATCAAAACGATTTTAATGAGCGAATATCAAGATAAAACGACCTGGCAGACGTTTAAGCAACTCTGGCCCTATATTGCTAATTACAAACTAGGGTTAATCGTTGCCATTGTCGCCTTGGTAATGAACGCCGCCAGTGACACCCTGATGCTTTCCATGCTCGGCCCACTGCTTGATCAAGGCTTTTCTTACGATGACGTTGAGGGCGATTTCCTTAAATGGATGCCACTTTACCTCGTGATATTAATGTTGGTGCGTGGCTTATCAAGCTTTGTCTCTGCTTATTGCTTATCTTGGGTGTCGGGTAATGTGGTAATGACCATGCGTCGTCGCATGTTTAATCACTTTATGAAAATGCCCGTGAGCTTTTTCGACCAAGAGTCGTCAGGGGCGCTGTTGTCGCGTATTACCTATGACTCCGAACAAGTGGCGTCTGCAACCAGTGGCGCATTAGTGAGCTTGGTGAGAGAGGGCGCATCGATTCTTGGCTTGATGATCTTAATGTTTTGGTCAAGTTGGCAGTTATCCGCCATTCTTTTGGTTATTGCGCCGGTTGTCGCGATTTCCATTCAAGTGGTCTCTAAACGTTTCCGCCGTATTTCGTCGAATATGCAAGATGCAATGGGCTCGGTCACCAGCTCCGCGGAGCAAATGCTCAAAGGCCATAAAGTGGTCTTAAGCTATGGTGGCCAAGACGTCGAGAAAAAACGGTTTGAAAAAGTCAGTAACCGTATGCGTCAGCAAACCATGAAGCTGGTTTCAGCCCAGGCGATTGCCAACCCTGTGATTCAGCTTATCGCGTCAATGGCGCTGGTGGTGGTGCTGATTCTCGCCAACACCGAAGCCATTCGGTCAGAGCTAACGGCAGGGACCTTTGCGGTGGTATTCGGTGCCATGTTTGGTTTGATGCGGCCACTGAAATCGTTAACCAACGTGACGTCGCAATTTCAGCGCGGGATGGCAGCGTGTCATAGCTTGTTTAACTTAATGGAACTTGAGACCGAGAAAGATACCGGCACCCATGAGGCCGAGCAGATTAACGGCGACATTAAAGTTGAAGACGTGGTCTTTACCTATCCATCACGAGAAGCGCCGGCACTGAATCATGTGAGTTTTGAGGTGCCCGCAGGGAAAACGCTAGCACTGGTGGGGCGGTCAGGTTCAGGAAAAAGTACCATTGCCAACCTTTTAACCCGTTTTTACGAGATAGACAGCGGTTCAATTACCTTAGATGGGATGCCGATTGAGCAATATACGTTGAGTAATTTGCGCCAACAGGTTGCGGTGGTGTCGCAAAATGTCCACCTGTTCAACGATACGGTGGCTAACAATATAGCCTACGCCGCGGCCGATCAATATAGCCTTGAGCAAATTAAGCATGCCGCTAAGTTGGCCTACGCAGACGACTTTATTCGCGCTATGGATGAGGGCTACGACACCATGATTGGTGAAAATGGCGTGAGTTTGTCGGGTGGACAGCGTCAGCGTATCGCCATTGCCCGCGCGCTGTTACGTAATGCGCCTGTTTTAATCCTGGATGAAGCAACCTCGGCCCTGGATACAGAGTCAGAGCGCGCGATTCAAGCCGCCTTGGATGAGCTGCAAAAAGATCGCACTGTACTGGTGATTGCTCACCGTCTATCTACCATTGAAGATGCCGATCAAATTTTGGTGGTAGATGAAGGTGAGATTGTTGAGCGAGGTAGCCATCAAGCATTGCTCGCGCACAACGGTGCCTACGCTCAACTCCATCGTATTCAGTTTGGTGACTAAGTATGCTGGATCAACTTTGGTTTGGCCATCAAGGATCCCTTTGGACGGCGCTATTACGGCCGTTTAGTGCTTTATTTGGTTTGATTGCTCGTCATCGGCGCCGCCAATATTTGCGCGGAAGATCGCCTTGTTATCGTGCGCCCGTTCCTGTGGTGGTTGTCGGTAATATCATGGTGGGGGGAAACGGTAAAACTCCCTTCGTGATCTGGCTAGTGGAGCAACTGAAAGCGCAAGGCTATCGTCCAGGCGTGGTCTCCCGTGGATATGGCGGTAAATCAGACCAATACCCGTTACTGTTGACGCAAACGACATCGCCGAGAGCCGCCGGTGATGAGCCGGTGTTAATCGCTCGCCGCACCCAAGTGCCAGTGTGCGTTGACCCTGACCGCAGTGAAGCAGTGAAGCGCTTATTGCAAGAGGGCGTCGATATCGTGGTGACGGACGATGGCATGCAGCATTACCGTTTAGACCGTGATCTTGAAATCGTGATCATTGATGGTCAGCGCCGCTTTGGTAATGGTCATTACTTACCCCTTGGACCCTTACGTGAATCGGTCGATCGCCTCGACAGTGTCGACATGCTGATTAATAACGGCGGCACCACCCAAGGGCAAGAGTGGCCTATGCATTTGGTGGCCGGGCAAGCCACGAACCTTCGAACCGGTCAGGCTTGCCCTGCATCTATGTTACCGGATGTGGTTGCCGTGGCAGGGATTGGTCATCCGCCGCGCTTTTTTGCCACGTTGCAACAAATGGGCGTGACGCCTCTGTACAGCCAAGGGATCAATGATCACCAAACCCTCAGCGCCGAGGAACTGGACAGGTTGGCAAAGAAGGGGCAACATTTACTCATGACCGAAAAAGACGCGGTAAAATACCAAGGCATCGCACAAGATAACTGGTGGTATTTGCCGGTAGAAGCGAGTTTGCCGGAGGCTGCGGCCCAGGCTTTACTCGCCAAGATCGAACGTTTGACCAAAAACGCGAACAAATAAAAAAGGAACGCTATGGATCACCGCCTGCTTGAAATCGTGGCCTGCCCATCATGCCAGGGCAAATTGTTTTATAACCGAGATAATAACGAGCTGATTTGTAAATTCGATCGGGTTGCTTATCCTATTGTCGATGGAATTCCGGTACTGCTCGCGTCGGAAGCGCGCGATTTATCCTTGGAAGAGGTGCAAGGATGAGTCCGTTTTATGTGGTGATCCCAGCACGGTTTGGTTCAAGCCGTCTGCCAGGAAAGCCATTGGCTGAGATCGCGGGCAAACCGATGATCCAACATGTGTATGAGCGCGCGCAAGCCGCAGGGGCCAGTAAGGTCATTGTTGCAACAGACGACAAACGCATTGAGACTGCGGTACGTGACTTTGGCGGCGACGTATGCCTAACACGTGCTGACCATGAGTCAGGGACTGAACGCTTGGCGGAAGTGGTGGCACAATACGGTTTTGCTGATGGTGACATCATTGTCAACGTGCAAGGCGATGAGCCTTTAATTCCGTCTGCAGTGATTGGGCAAGTGGCGGCGAATTTGAATCAGTACCCGCAAGCCCCGATGGCGACCTTAGCCGTTGCGATTGATGACAGTGAGCAAGTATTCAACCCCAACGTGGTCAAAGTCGTCACCGATCAGCAAGGGTTTGCGTTGTATTTCAGTCGCGCCACGATTCCCTGGGATCGCACTCATTTCGAGACTGAATCTCCCGATATTCCAGACGCTTTACTCCGTCATGTTGGCATTTATGGCTACCGTGCGGGGTTTATTAGTCGCTACATTCATTGGACGCCAAGTCCGTTGGAAAAGATTGAGTCGCTCGAGCAGCTCAGAGTGCTTTGGCATGGTGAAAAAATTCATGTTGCGGTTGCCGCCGAAACGCCACCGCATGGGGTCGATACCCAAGCCGATCTCGAGGCGGTACGTGCGCATATCGCCGCCAATGGTGCAAGCGAGTGACGTTAACAGCCATCAGGTCGTAATCTCCTCGCTTGTCATGGCAATAAACGATAAAAAAGCCGCGAATGTTATCGCGGCTTTTTTCTTTTTACCCGTTACCTTTTCTTGTTATCCGTTGTCTCTTCGCTGTTACTTGGATGCCGGCTGTGCGATCAAATCACGAAGGCGTTGCCAGGCTTGACCGAGCCGCTCGTGCCAATAGCGCTCAAACTGTTCCAAGTATTGGGCGCGAGGGCTGTATTTAATCCATGGCTGTTTGATCTCTTTTTGCGCCATGAAGTTGGTCGGTGCAGGGATGGGATTAAGGCCTGCGCTTTGAAACTCATACACCGCACGCTTCATATGTGCGGCTGATGTGACTAACACCAGATTACGGCTCCCCACCACAGACGCTGCTTGATACGCCTCCTCCCAGGTATCTTTTGCTGTTTCCAGTAACAAGATACTGTTTTTGTTGACCCCCAGCGCCATCGCGACACGTGCCAACATGCGGGCGTGGCTCACCTCATAGCCGTGGTCATAGCCCGATAATATTAGTTTGGATGTCGGATACATCCGGTGAATTCGGATCCCCTCGGTCAGACGCATGAGCGCTGCACGCGAGAGTTCAGACGTTGGTGGTAATGCGTCATCTACCACATGACTGTTTCCAAGTACCATTACAAAGTCCACCGGTTTCTCTGTCGGGAGAAAAGCGGTGTATTGACGCTCAAGAGGGCGAAGTAACCCAGAGGCGACCGGTTGAAACGCAGTGAGAAAAATCCCAGCAAACGCGATGAAAATAACAAAAGATGCCAGCCTTTTACGCTGAGAGAACCAAAGCAGGCATAGCCCGAAAAGACCCAAGAGCAACAGCGCGGGCAAGGGCATTATCAAGGTTGAGATAAGTTTTTTTAATTCAAACATGCAATGTCGCCCGAAATATAGTCAAACGAGGCACAAATAATGCCATAAACCTTTATTAACGTAAGGCTTGTGACAGAATAAGCCTTCATACCACTCAATGATAACGAATGCCATTGTGACTGAGGATAAAAATTTCGACGACATCGCCCACAAATTTGTTAAAAACATTTATGGATCGGGCAAAGGCGAAATCCGTCAAGCGGTAATTTGGCACGACATCGAGCAGATGTTGCAGTGCTTTCCGCCGGATCAACCACTCCATATTTTGGATGCGGGTGGCGGCGTTGCACCGATTTCACAACCGCTGGCCGCTCGAGGTCACAGGGTCACTTTGTGTGATCTTTCTTCACAAATGCTCGAGTTGGCGCGTCAGGAGATTGAACAACAGGACTTACTTGCGCAGTATCAGCTGGTCCACTCCTCGGTGCAGTCCATTGGTGAGCATTTGGCGTCACCCCCGGATGTGATTTTATTTCACGCGGTATTGGAGTGGGTCGCCGCTCCTGAGCAAGTGCTAAAAGATTTGCTCAGCCATTTACGGCCGGGTGGCGTTGCATCCGTGATGTTTTATAACCAAACCGGATTGCTGTTTAAAAACCTCGTCTGTGGCAACTTGACCCATGTTGAACAGGGAATGCCGCACCGTAAACGGTTTAAACTGCAGCCGCCCAAAGGGTTGCAGCCAGACAGTGTCTATCAATGGATGCAAGACAGTGGCATTAGCCTCAAAGGTAAAACCGGGGTGCGCACGTTTCATGACTACATGCGCGATACCAATATTGGTGATTTTACCTTTGAGCAGGTGCTGGCGTTGGAGCAGCAACTTTGCCGCCAAGAGCCGTTTGTGTCTCTAGGGCGATATATTCATGTATGGGGACAACATAATGCCTCCAGCCATCAAGATGAAAACAAGGACAACCGATGAGTGATCAGGCTCAGTCTTCTCAGCATAGGGAAGGCGACGCTCAGACCGTACCGGAATTGGTCAGTTGGGTTAAACATAATAACTTTGCACTTCAGCTGCCGCCCGAGCGCTTGGCATTTTTGCTGGCAATGGCGGTGATGAGCCAAGAGCGCTTAGACGATGAACTGAGCGAACATGAATTAGTCGATGTTTTTCGGCTAGTGAGTGAACAGTTTATGAATGACGAAGGTGGCAGCGTCGGCAACATCGCTTTTCGTGCCAACAATGCTATCAATGAAATGGTGCAAGCGCGCTTATTAAGCCGTTTTACCAGTGAAATGACCGAGGGCGATAGCATTTATCGTCTGACGCCGCTCGCCCTGGGCATTGCGGATTATTATGCGCGCCACCGTGAATACTCGACGTTAAAGTTGTCTGTACAGCTTTCAATGGTCGCGGATGAAATCGCTAAGGCACGCGGTGCGGCAGAGGAAGATGGCGATGCCGCCTTTTGGCGTCACAATGTGTATGGGGTATTAAAATACTCGGTGGCCGATATCTTTGACCGTATCGATCTTAACCAGCGGGTGATGGATGAGCAGCAACAGCAAGTTAAAGACGATATTGCCGCCTTGCTTACCCAAGACTGGCAAGCCGCTATCGCTAACTGTGAGCACTTGTTAAATGAAACATCCAATACGTTGCAAGAGCTGCAAGAAACATTGCAAGCGGCGGGAGATGAGTTACAAAGCCAACTGTTAGAGATCCAGGAAGTGGTGCGGCAACGCGACGAGCTCGAGTTTGTCGATGCCATGGTTTATCGACTGCAGATGAAACTGGATCGGATCGTGAACTGGGGTCAGCAAGCGATTGATTTATGGATAGGTTACGATCGCCATGTGCATAAATTTATTCGAACCGCGATTGATATGGATAAAAACCGCGCGTTTAGTCAGCGTCTGCGCCAATCGGTCTCGGACTATTTGGATGCGCCGTGGTTTTTGACCTATGCGGATGCCGAGCGTTTACGCGACACCCGTGATGAAGCCTTGGTGTTACGTGATGATGAAGTCACCGGCGATATGCCAGAAGAAGTGACGTTTGAGCAGTTGGCTGTGGTTGATGACACCTTGTCACAGAAAGTTTCACAGATGCTCAACCGTCACCGAGAAACCGGACAAGCGATCGATCTCGGTCGTGTTCTCAAAGACTACTTAGCCGAGCACCCCCAAGCTCGCCATTTTGATCTCGCGCGCTTAGTGATTAATCAAGCGGTTCGGATGGGTTATTCCCAATCTGATCTCAGCGCGATCCAGCCTGATTGGCAGGCGATTAACGATTTCGGAGCGAAGGTACAAGCGAATGTCATCGATAAATACTGAACAGCCAATGCCAGAGGAGCTGGCCAAAGCCATTGCTAACCCTTTATTTCCGGCGTTGGATAGTGCATTGCGCGCTGGCCGCCATGTTGCCAGTGACGATTTAGATAACCACGCCTTGCTGATTGAATTTGAGCAAGCGTTAAATATTTTTTATCAGCGCTATAACGCTGAGTTAGTGCGTGCGCCAGAAGGCTTTTTCTATCTGCGTCCGCGTTCCACCAGCCTTATCCGCCGCAGTGTCTTGTCGGAGCTTGATATGCTGGTCGGCAAAGTACTGTGCTTTTTGTATTTGAGCCCAGAGCGTTTAGCCCAAGAAGGGATCTTCACCACGCAAGAATTGTTCGACGAGCTGATGGCATTGGCCGACGAGAAAAAACTGATGAAGCTGGTCACCCACCGTGCCACAGGCTCAGATCTCGACCGCGAGAAGCTGTTTGATAAGGTGAAAACCTCGCTGCGTCGCCTGCGTCGTTTGGGAATGATCTTGCCGATTGGTGAGGGCAATAAGTTTCGCGTTAGTGAAGCCACCTTCCGCTTTGGCGCCGATGTGCGCACGGGCGATGATCCGCAAGAAGCGCAGTTACGCTTAATCCGAGATGGCGAAGCTGTGGTCCATAGCCAAGAACATATTCAATCTAGCTTGCTTGATGATGCGTTTGATCAGGAAGCTGAGACGTCCGCAACACAACACACGGAGGAGCCGACAGCATGAGCCAGCGCGGTAAGTATCAATCACTCACCATGGTGAACTGGAACGGCTTTTTTGCGCGGACCTTTGATATCGATTCACTGGTCACCACGTTATCAGGTGGCAATGGCGCCGGTAAATCCACCACTATGGCGGCTTTTATTACTTCATTGATCCCCGATCAAACCTTACTGCACTTTCGCAATACCACGGAAGCAGGCAGCTCGAGTGCATCTCGGGACAAAGGTTTGCACGGTAAATTGCAACCAGGCGCCTGTTATGCGGCATTAGATGTGGTGAACTCGCGTCAACAGCGCGTGTTATTTGGCGTACGCCTACAGCAAGTCGCCGGTCGAGATAAGAAAGTCGATATCAAGCCATTTATCTTGCAAGGGTTACCGTCCTCCGTCTCACCTACTGATGTCTTGGTTGAAACCTTAAATAACGGCCAAGCACGAGTGCGTCAGTTGAACGAAGTGAAAGACGCGGCCGGTGCGTATGAAACCGCGCATTTTAAAGCGTTTAGTTCGGTCACTGACTATCATGCGCAAATGTTTGAATTTGGAGTGTTACCTAAAAAGCTGCGTACGCAACAAGATCGTGGCAAATTCTACCGCCTGATCGAAGCGTCTTTGTATGGCGGTATTTCCAGTGCCATTACTAAGTCACTTCGTGAGTACTTATTGCCACAAAATGGCGGGGTTAAAAAAGCCTTCCAAGACATGGAAGTGGCGCTAAAAGAAAACCGCATGACGCTGGAGGCGATTAAAGTTACCCAGCGCGATCGGGATTTGTTTAAGCACCTGATCACCGAGGCGACCCATTATGTGGCTTCAGATTACATGCGCCATGCCAACGAACGTCGTACCAAGCTCGAACAGGCTTTGTCTTTGCGGGCTGAATTAAACGCCGCGCATCAAACCTTGCAGCAAAAACAGCAGCACGCTGAGGCCATGCGTGCCGAATTAAGTGAGTTGGAAGCCGGACAAGATCATCTTGAGCAAGACCATCAAGCCGCGGCGGACCACTTACAACTGGTGCAATCGGCGATGCGTCAGCAAGAAAAAATCCAGCGTTATGAAGAAGACTTGCTTGAATTATCTGAGCGACTGGAAGAGCAAATCATGGTGGTGGAAGAAGCCACGGAACAGCTCACCGAGGCCGAGTTGCGGGCAGCACAAAGCGAAGAAGAAGTCGATAGCCTGAAAACGCAACTGGCGGACTATCAGCAAGCGCTAAATACTCAGCAAACGCGATCTTTGCAATATCAGCAAGCTGTAACGGCGCTTGAAACAGCCAGACGTCTCACCGACGATGACGCCCTAACCGTCGATGAGGCAGGGGCCTGCTTGCAAAGGCTCAAAACCGAAGAATCAGAGCAAACGGATCGCGTATTGTCGCTTAAACACAAGCGGGATTTGGCATCGGCAACGGCCAATCAGTTTGCGCAAGGATTAAGCTTATTACAACGCATTGACCCGTCAGTGGCCCGGTCCGAGGCAGGAGAAAAAGCCAAGTATTGGGTAGAGCAGGGCCGCACCCGTCGCTATCTCGCCGACAGCCTCTCACAACGCCAATATGAACATCGCGAATTAACCCAACGTGTTGAGCAGCAGCAAAAGGCTAGCCACCTGGTGTTAGACTATCAGGCGTTAACCGGGGAGCGCCTGGCTGATAGTGATGCCGTGGAGCAAGCTGTTGCCTTGCAACAAGAAAAACGAGAGACCTTACAGCAAGAAAAAGAGGCTCAAGCCGAGCGGCTGCGCGAGTTGTCACGTACCGAGGCAGCGATTGATGCGGACATTCGCGAGCTTGAAGGCAAAGCGCCCCGTTGGTTTGCCGCCAATGAGGCGTTGACCAAACTCGAAACCCAGACCGAGCAAACCTTGGCGGATAGCCAAGCGGTGATGGACGCCATGCATGCCACACATGAGTCAGTGCGTCAGCAGACCCATCATCAAGAGGAGCTTGCCCGCCAAAAAGCCGAGATAGAGCAGGCGATTGAACAGCTGGCGCAACCTGGTGGCAGTGAAGATTCGCAATTACAAGGACTGGCAGAGACGCTTGGCGGAACCCTGCTCTCTGAGATTTACGACGATATTACCTTAGAAGATGCCCCGTATTTTAGCGCTCTGTATGGTCCAGCGCGTCATGCGATTGTGGTGCCGGATCTGAAAGGCGTAAAGGAGAAGCTGGCTTCGCTTGACGCGTGCCCAGATGATCTTTACATCATTGAAGGCGATGCGGACGCATTTGATGATCGCGTGTTTGATGCTCAAGAGCTGGGCGGTGCGGTATGTGTGCACCTGAATGATCGGCAAATGCGCTATTCACGCTTCCCAGAGACCCCGCTATTTGGCCGTGCGGCTCGTGAGCATCGGCTTGAGCAGCTCAGAGCACAACGTGATGCACTGGTAGAAGATTACGCGAAGGCCTCGTTTGATGTGCAAAAGTGGCAGCGTTTATCGCAAGCGTTTAGCCAATTTATTGCGGAGCACCTAACCGTTGCCTTTACTCCCGATCCCGAGCAAGCGATAGCGCGTTGCCGTGAAAAACGCGTGCAAACCCAGCGCGCGATAACTGAGAGTAAACAGACGCTGACGCAGCATGAGGCTGAGGTTTCACGTTGTCAGCAAGCCCTGCAATGCCTTGATAAGCTGCGTTACTGTGCCGACGCCCTGGCAGAATCCGAACTTGATGTTCGCTTGCAAACCGCGAATGACAACCTGCACGCAGCGAAACAGGCCAAAACGTTTATCCAGCAGCATGGAGAGACGTTGGCGTCACTAGAAGGATACTTGGCCACATTGGAGAGTGATCCTGAGCAGTTTGATAAGTTGGAGCAAGCCTATCAAGAAGCGGATGAAGCCTTACAAGCGATTAAGCAACAGCTATTTGCCGTCGCCGACTTAGCGGAGCGCCGTCCTCATTTTGCCTATCAAGATGCGGCAGAGATGCTGATGCAAAGCAGTGAGTTAAACGAGCAACTGAAGGCCAAACTAAAAGACGCAGAGCAAGTTCGCCAACGTGAGCGTGATGCGCTAAAGCAGGTGCAGGGGCAAAATAGCCAGTATCAGCAGCTGCTCGCGTCGCTTAAAAGTGCCCATCAATCCAAGCAAGAGACGTTGAACGAGTTTAAACGTGAATTTGCCGAGTTAGGTGTACAAGCGGACGAAGAAGCTTTGATGCGCGCGCAGCATCGTCGCGATACCTTGTATGAGCACATGCACCAAGCACGACAGCGACATAGTGAGCTGTCACGTGGGATCACCTCGTTAGAGATGGAAACCAAGTCGCTGACCAAAGAACTGCGTAAATCGCTCAAGCAGTATAAAGAACTGCGTCAGTTTGTGGTCAATGCCAAAGCAGGCTGGTGCAGTGTATTACGGATTGCGCGTGATAACGGCGTTGAAAAGCAACTGAACCGCCGAGAAATGGCGTATATGTCTGCCGAGGAATTGCGCTCACTGTCGGATAAGTCGTTGGGTGCCTTGCGCCTTGCCGTGGCCGATAATGAAATTTTGCGTGATGCTTTACGCGCGTCAGAAGATATCGGTCGGCCTGAGCGTAAAGTGTTGTTTTACGTTGCGGTTTATCAACATCTGCGCGAGCGGATCCGCCACGACATTATTCGCACCGACGATCCGGTTGAAGCGATTGAAGAGATGGAAGTGGAGCTTGCGCGCCTGACCGAAGAACTCACGCAGCGTGAGCAGCGGTTAGCGATTAGCTCAGAGTCGGTCGCTAATATTATTCGTAAAACGATTCAGCGTGAACAAAACCGGATCCGCATGCTCAACCAAGGGTTGCAAAGTGTCGGGTTTGGTCAGGTGAAAGGCGTGCGTCTCAATGTCTCGATTCGTCACACCCATGCGCAGCTACTGATGGGCTTGGCCGAGCATGCCGATCAACACCAAGACTTGTTCGGCAATCCAAACCTGACCTTCTCAGAAGCGATGGCGAAGTTGTTCCAACGCCTGAATCCGCATATCGACATGGGGCAGCGTTCACCACAGACCTTAGGCGAAGAGTTGTTAGATTATCGCAATTTCCTCGAATTAGGCATTGAGGTGAATCGTGGTACCGACGGCTGGCTTAAAGCGGAATCTGGTGCGTTGTCGACAGGGGAGGCCATTGGTACCGGCCAGGCCATTTTGCTGATGGTAATTCAAAGCTGGGAAGAGGAATCACGGCGGTTACGCGGTAAAGACGTGATCCCATGTCGTTTGCTGTTCCTTGATGAAGCCGCGCGTTTGGATGCTAAATCGATCTCGACCTTGTTTGAGTTGTGTCATCGTTTGGATATGCAGCTGTTGATTGCCGCACCGGAAAACATCAGCCCAGAGCAAGGCACCACCTATAAATTAGTGCGCAAGATCTTTAACGATCGTGAGCATGTGCATGTGGTTGGCTTACGCGGTTTTGGTGAAGAGAAGCGTCAAGCGCTTGCGCAAGAGCTCGTTCTTGAGTAGCACCGAGAACTCGTCTCTCTGATCTGGAAAAGGAAGGCCAGCATCAAACGCTGGCCTTATCAGTGATAGAGCATATTGAAGTCTGTTCGAAGCCTCAATTGGCGCTATTGATTTTGGTGATATAAGTCCAGTGTGGTATCGGATTTAAACCGATAAATGACATGATCAACCCCTAAGATTCGTTTTCTCAATACTCAGGATAGCGATAACTATTTCTTGCACGCAATTCACAGTTTAGCCAGTGCTAACCTAACGATGACAACAAACCTATCCAAAAATCTGGTCTCTTCAGTAGAATACACCGCCATGGTTCTTGATTGGTGGA
>NZ_MUFR01000220.1:0-239 GCF_001996185.1 Salinivibrio costicola subsp. alcaliphilus | reverse complement strand
ATGAAGCTCTGACCGTCGAGTTCGAGTGTGTCGATCCCTTCAAATTTTAAGAATACCCAACGTGCCGTCGGTTTAGTCGTTGTTTTGTTCTTCACCATGCTTGGGAAGAACGCTTCTGTCTTGTTAAGTTGCTCTCTGATTTTGTGCTCTAGACTTGCGTAAACAAGAAGGCTAAGCGTCATTATCATGAGCAGAGCCTCAATGCGTTGAGGTTTTTTTAAGAAGATCGAAGACGTTAA
>NZ_MUFR01000219.1:0-242 GCF_001996185.1 Salinivibrio costicola subsp. alcaliphilus | reverse complement strand
TTGCTTTGTTGGTACTTCAACGTATTCGCTACCAGCTTCTTCCGCTTTATAGGACAGCAAATTAAGAGTCATGGCTGGCGCGGTATTCAGGATTTCCCGGTTCAAGCCAGCCTTTTGTTTTACGTTCTTCCCATGCTTCTCAACAGTCCCTTTGGCGGTGCTGGTCATGTTCTTAACGGTTAGTTTTTCAGTGGCAATTAATGCCGCCACTTTCACTAATTTTGCAGTTTCTTTATGAGTAA
>NZ_MUFR01000218.1:0-245 GCF_001996185.1 Salinivibrio costicola subsp. alcaliphilus | reverse complement strand
TAGGCAGGGTGTGTAAGCGCTGTGAGGCGTTGAGCTAACCTGTACTAATTGCCCGTGCGGCTTAACCATACAACACCCAAGAGGTTTTGGGTTGGACTCAAAATAAAGCCAGTTGATTGTGGCGAGAACGAACAGCTTTCTAGATTCGTGTTTTGACTGAAAAGTGAAGACACACCAAATTTTGCTTGGCGACCATAGCGCTTTGGACCCACCTGATTCCATGCCGAACTCAGTAGTGAAACGAA
>NZ_MUFR01000217.1:0-246 GCF_001996185.1 Salinivibrio costicola subsp. alcaliphilus | reverse complement strand
TCGGCTTCGGCTGAAAGCCAAACCGCAACAGCCAACAAAACGTCAGACACTGGCGAGGCCAGCGATAAAAAAGCCGCTGTCGCCGCTGCCGTTGCCCGTGCCAAAGCACGTAAAGCGGCGCAACAAGGCGAATCAAGCGCTGATTCATCGGCTTCGGCTGAAAGCCAAACCGCAACAGCCAACAAAACGTCAGACACTGGCGAGGCCAGCGATAAAAAAGCCGCTGTCGCCGCTGCCGTTGCCCGT
>NZ_MUFR01000216.1:0-246 GCF_001996185.1 Salinivibrio costicola subsp. alcaliphilus | reverse complement strand
TTCTTCGGGCTCAGGTCGAGGGCATCTTTGAACTTGCGCCGAGCATGCGCCCAGCATCCGAGGTGGGTCACGTTTTCTAGCATCCGCCAGGCTGAGTAGCCGTCGGTCATGACCGTGCCCTGGTAACCATTGAGGAAGGCCTTGGGGTAAGTGTGCCCCCGGCCTGGTTGGTAGTCGAACAGCACCACCGGCGTCGTGCTTTGCGCCGGGCTGGTGTAGGCCCAGAGATAGGATTGGCTCTGGGCT
>NZ_MUFR01000215.1:0-247 GCF_001996185.1 Salinivibrio costicola subsp. alcaliphilus | reverse complement strand
ATAGGCAGGGTGTGTAAGCGCTGTGAGGCGTTGAGCTAACCTGTACTAATTGCCCGTGCGGCTTAACCATACAACACCCAAGAGGTTTTGGGTTGGACTTAAAATAAAGCCAGTTGATTGTGGCGAGAACGAAACAGCTTTCTAGATTCGTGTTTTGACTGAAAAGTGAAGACACACCAAATTTTGCTTGGCGACCATAGCGCTTTGGACCCACCTGACTCCATGCCGAACTCAGTAGTGAAACGAA
>NZ_MUFR01000214.1:0-248 GCF_001996185.1 Salinivibrio costicola subsp. alcaliphilus | reverse complement strand
AGCGCGTGAATGGATGTTGAACTTCGTCAACTGGTACAACAATGAGCATCGTCATAGCGCGATTAAATTCGTCACGCCAGCGCAAAGACACCGCAACCAAGATACTCAGGTGTTAGCGAAACGGCATGCCGTCTATCAGCAGGCAAAAGCCAAGCATCCTGAGCGTTGGGCTAAAGAAACGCGTGACTGGACACCTGTTAGTTCAGTAACACTCAATCCAAGCAGCTCAGAAGACAATCAACGAGGCG
>NZ_MUFR01000213.1:0-249 GCF_001996185.1 Salinivibrio costicola subsp. alcaliphilus | reverse complement strand
GGACGGGACTCGAACCCGCGACCCCCGGCGTGACAGGCCGGTATTCTAACCAACTGAACTACCACTCCGCACCAATTCTGTTTCATCAAAGTCTTACACTTAATTGCTTTGATGCTTAAATTTTTGCTAACTAAAGCCCAACATTAAGCTCTAATTAGATTATCTTGTTTGATGCGATGAGGATTTTGAATCGAGACGCGCAGTGTATGCCAATACATGAGCATCGCAGATATCAAAAGCATCGAGCTA
>NZ_MUFR01000212.1:0-250 GCF_001996185.1 Salinivibrio costicola subsp. alcaliphilus | reverse complement strand
ATTTTACGTAGAAACAGGATCATGATTCCTACCTATGAAAGTGACTTTAACCAAACAGCAGAAGCTTGAACTCGACCGCCAACATGGGACGACTCGTGATGGGCGAGTGCGCGATCGTATCAAAGCAGTGTTACTCGCGTCTGAAGGTTGGAGCGCTGCGATGATTTCTCAAGCATTGCGTATTAACGAAACAACAGTACGGCGTCATCTTGAAGACTACGCAACTGCTGAAAAACTCAAGCCCGAGAAT
>NZ_MUFR01000211.1:0-250 GCF_001996185.1 Salinivibrio costicola subsp. alcaliphilus | reverse complement strand
ATGGTCCGATGTCGACCAGGGTTTCCGCTTCGTTGAACAAGCAGCCTTGAGCGGGGAACTTCTCACTTTGCGGCAGGTACTTTTTGGCCTGGGCTAGCCGGAATTGCTCCCACATTGCAGCAATGCGGGATTCATATTGTTGAACCAGGCCGTCGATGTAGGTCTGGATTTCCGGGGTGATGCCCGAGGGCTTTTCAAGTTCCTTTTGCATATAGAAAGTATAGTAAAAACAGCCGCTTTTGCCACTTTT
>NZ_MUFR01000022.1:0-59697 GCF_001996185.1 Salinivibrio costicola subsp. alcaliphilus | reverse complement strand
GAGCTTATTCGTATTATCATGCACCATCGCGGGCCGCATTGGGGTATCAGTCAACAGGGCAAATTCACCGCTATCAAGCTTTTCTTTAAATTGTGAAAAACTCACTCCATCGGGCATCACATTACCAAGGTCTCGCTCATTAAGCGCCTCAATATCGCCCTCTACTTGCCCAAACTCACACGCCATAAGTTCAGTCAGTCTAACGAGTTTATATCCCACCGCATTGTCCACCAATCAAGAGCCATGGCGGTGTATTTTACTGACGAGACCAGATTTTTGGATGGATTTGTTGTCATCGTTAGGTTAGCACTGACTAAAGTGTGAAGTGCGTGCAAGAACGGATAACAGGAGGGATCCCTCCGTGGAGGGCGTGGCGCCCGTGGCGCCATCGGACATCAAAGCCAAAGATTAACCCCGATGTTAAATTTGGCGCCGATCGTGACAGGCGCCCGTTGGCAATGTGCCGATATCCAACAATGTCCAGGGGCTTGTGTCACCTACGCCAATGGCACCACCGATGTATAAATTTTGTCATTGTATGCATTCCCACGCAGGAGCGTGGGAACGAGTAAAGAGTAAAAAGTAAAAAGCGCTTTTACCGATATCGGCCGCGGCGGGCGGCGTTAGCTTTGCCGGCCATGGCGATCAGGGTGTGATTGGTGTGGGCATGGCAAATCGCCACGGCCAGGGCATCGGCGGCATCGGCTTGGGGGGTGGCGCTGAGTTTCAACATGTGGGTGACCATATGCTGCACTTGCTTTTTATCCGCGCTACCTTTGCCGACGACTGCTTGCTTGATAAGCCTTGCTGCGTATTCAGATACCGGTAGATCGGCATTCACCGCCGCAACGATGGCACTGCCCCGTGCTTGGCCCAATTTAAGCGCCGAATCGGCATTACGGGCCATAAAGACTTGTTCGATGGCAAAGTTGTCCGGCTGAAATTGGGTGATCACTTCACTCACCCCTGCGTAGATATGCTTCAAGCGACCGGGTAAGTCGTCGGTTTCTGTCCGAATACACCCGCTACCGAGGTATTCAAGATGCCGCCCCTGTTGGCGGATCACCCCATAACCGGTGATCCGCGAACCTGGGTCAATCCCCAGTATAATGGTCATTTAGCTTAAACTCGCTGCCACTTCATCCGAGATATCCCCGTTATGATAGACCTCTTGCACATCGTCAAGGTCTTCTAACGTATCGATAAGACGCAGTAACTTCGGTGCGGTATCTGCATCTAACTCGGCTTTGGTCGATGGCACCTGGGTCACTTCGGCGCGTTCCGCTTCAAACCCGGCTTTATCGAGGGCATCTTTGACGGTACCAAAATCATTAGGGGTGGTGTAGACATCGATTGAGCCGTCGTCATAGGTGACCACGTCTTCTGCCCCGCCTTCGAGTGCCGCTTCCATCACATCGTCTTCTTCAAGGCCTGCAGCGTAAGTGACGACGCCTTTTTTATCAAATAGGAAGCTAACCGAGCCGTCAGTGCCTAGGTTACCACCAGATTTGGAAAATGCGTGACGAACACCTGACACGGTACGATTGCGGTTGTCGGTCATACATTCCACCATCACCGCGGTGCCCGCTGGGCCATACCCTTCGTAAATCACGGTTTCCATGTTGTCGTCGCCATCACCGCCAGCTCCGCGTGTGATCGCTCGGTTGATGGTGTCGCGTGTCATATTGTTAGATAGCGCTTTATCGACCGCCGCACGCAAGCGTGGATTGGTTTCTGCTTCGGGACCACCTTCTTTGGTGGCAACCACTAATTCTCGAATCAGTTTGGTGAAAATCTTACCGCGCTTCGCGTCTTGAGCGGCTTTACGGTGTTTAATATTCGACCACTTACTGTGACCTGCCATATCGATTCTCCGTTTTTTTGCGCTCCCCTCACGTGAAAGGAGTAATCAGAAAAAACGCGCCTTGGCTTTTCAGTCTGAGGCGCGTTGATGAAATGACGTTAAGGTAACGTTATTCGCTTTGTTCGTTTTGCTCGGCTGCCACGGTAATGCTGAGCGCTAGCTCTTCAAGCGCGGCGTCATTGGCAATACTTGGCGCATCCGTCATCAAGCACGCTGCGGCTGTGGTTTTCGGGAACGCAATGACGTCACGAATGTTCTCAGTGCCAGACAGCAGCATCACCAAACGGTCCATACCAAATGCCAAACCTGCGTGTGGTGGGGTGCCGTATTTTAGCGCGTCGAGCAAGAAACCGAACTTCTTGCGCTGATCTTGTTCGTCAATGCCCAGGGTCTCAAAGACGGCTGCTTGCATTTCTGGGTTATGAATACGCACCGAGCCACCGCCGACTTCATAGCCATTAATCACCATGTCGTAGGCATTGGAGTTCGCCGCGGCCGGATTGGCTTTTAGCTGCTCTGGCGTGACGTCAGTTGGCGCTGTAAATGGGTGGTGCATGGCGTGCAGGTTGCCTTCGTCGTCTTCCTCAAACATCGGGAAGTCCACTACCCACAGCGGGGTCCAAGCTTGGGTGTCGGTCAGTTCAAGATCCAAACCTAATTTTACACGCAATGCGCCCAGCGCTTCGGTGACTACCGATTTTTTGTCGGCGCCGAACAAGATAATGTCCCCGCTTTGCGCGTCAGTGCGTGACAGAATGCTCTCCACGACATCCGCGTTAAGGAACTTGGCGACGGGCGATTGAATACCGTCAAAGCCGGCGTCGCGATCGTTGACCTTCATCCATGCCAAGCCTTTGGCGCCGTAAATGCTAACAAAATGGGTGTACTCATCAATTTGTTTGCGAGATAAGCTGGCGCCACCTGGCACGCGGATGACTGCCACGCGGCCTTTTTCATCGTTCGCTGGACCAGAGAAGACTTTAAATTCAACATCTTTGACAATGTCGGCCACATCGACGATTTCAAGCGGGTTACGCAAGTCTGGCTTATCAGAGCCAAACCGACGCATCGCTTCTTCATATTTCATGATGGGGAAGGTACCCAAATCAACGTTGAGTAGCGACTGCCACATTTCGCGGATCATTTGCTCGGTCACGTCACGTACTTGTTCAGCGCTCATGAACGAGGTTTCGATATCGATTTGGGTAAATTCTGGTTGGCGATCCGCGCGCAAGTCTTCATCTCGGAAGCACTTCACGATTTGGTAATAGCGATCGAAGCCGGACATCATCAGTAGCTGTTTAAACAGCTGTGGCGATTGTGGCAATGCATAAAAGCTGCCTTTGTGGACGCGGCTTGGCACCAAGTAATCGCGTGCACCTTCCGGGGTTGCTTTGGTCAGTACCGGGGTTTCGATATCTAAAAAGTCGTTCTCATCCAGGAAACGACGGACAAAGCTGGTGGCCTTGGCACGCAGTTTAATGCGATCGCTCATCTCTGGACGACGCAAGTCGAGGTAGCGGTACTTAAGACGCTGCTCTTCAGAGATAAACTGGTTAAAGTCAATCGGCATCGGTGCGCTGCGGTTGATAATCTCCAACCCTTTCGCCACCACTTCGACTTCGCCGGTGGCCATATCACGGTTGATTTGGCTATCTGGACGTGCACGGACTTCACCACGAATGGCAACACAGAATTCGTTACGCAGTTTATTGGCATGTTCGTAAACATCACCCATATCAGGATCAATCACAACTTGCACCAGACCTTCACGGTCGCGCATGTCGATAAAAATCAAGCCGCCCAAATCACGACGACGATTAACCCAACCACAAAGACTTACTTCTTGCCCGACATGGGCTTTATTCAGGTGACCACAATATTGGGTGCGCATAGACTATTCCTGATCTGTTCTGATAATTCTGCTTGCCCCCTTGGGCACAAGCCTGTCAATTCTGAGGGAAATTCGACAACAGCCTTTGTCGTACCTGACGGTACGCCCCCGCGACTGCCGTTACTGTCAAAGACCTGCCATTATAAAGGAAAAGCCCCGCTCTTGGTAAAGCGATCGCGTGTTTTTATTCTGTTTCTCCTTCATATGGTTTTTTTCCCCGGTTGCGATTAGGCTACCGCAACGTGTATTGACTGATCATAACGACGCCATGTCTCTGATGCTACATCAACTGTCCGATCCGCCGTTGCGCCTTGGTTTGACCCAGTGGTCTCATCCCAGTTGGCAGCACCATTTTTATCCTCCAGGTACCCGTTCGGGTGAACGTTTAGCCCGCTACGCAGAGGTATTCAATACGGTTGAGGGCAATACCACCTTTTACGCGTCGCCGTCGCCACAGACGGTGGCGAATTGGGCGGCCGCGACGTCAGACACTTTCCAATTTACTTTTAAGTTTCCCAAAACCATTACCCATCAATGCCAGTTGCGCCATGCGCAAGATTTAACGCGGGATTTTATTCATTTGATGGCGCCTCTCCATGACAAGATTGGTCAGTGGACGATTCAGCTCCCGGCCCGTTTTGGTCCTGAAGGCTTGCCGGATCTGGCCGCCTTTTTGCAAAGCTTACCGGCGGATATCTTTATCGGCGTGGAAGTACGGCACCCGGCTTTTTTTGCCAAAGGCGAGGCAGAGAAGGCGTTGAATCGACTCTTGATCGCCCATCATGCCAACCGAGTGATCATGGACAGTCGCCCTGTGTTCGCGGCGAAACCGGACACGCCAGCGGTGATTGATGCACAAAAGAAAAAGCCGCGTGTCCCCGTGCATGCGATTGCCACCAGCAATGCGCCTATGGTGCGGTTTATTGGTCATCCTGAGCTGGCAGACAATAGCGCATTTTTTGACCCATGGATCCCACGTTTATCTCAGTGGATAGCCGCCGGTAAAACGCCCTATTTAATGATTCATACATCGGACAACGACCACGCTCCGGCACTCGCGGCTCAACTGTATCAACGTCTTGATTTATCAACGCCACTGGCTTCAGTCACCCGCGCCGCGCAAAGTCAGCAAGGGGCACTGTTTTAGTGTATCCACGCAAGGTGCAGGCTCACCGTGCAGACAGACGCTGAAAAATTCACTACAATACGCCGCTTTTGCGATAGGGTTTGCTGGCGTCAGGTGCTCACACTGGCCAGCTGGGCTGATTTGTAGGGGCTTATATGGCTAATCAGGATAAAATTTTCGCGGCGCCGATTGAGAAGATGGGCGACTTTACCTTCGATGAGAATGTCGCCGAAGTGTTCCCGGATATGATCCAGCGCTCGGTGCCTGGGTACAGCAACATTATCTCGGCGATTGGTATGCTGGCGAAACGCTTTGCCACGCCAGATAGCCATATTTACGATCTCGGTTGCTCGTTGGGCGCCGCCACCCTGTCGATGCGCCGCCATATTCCTCATGACAGCTGTACCATCATCGCGGTTGATAATTCACAAGCGATGGTGGAGCGTTGCCGTTTGCATGTGAATGCCTATCGCGGCGCTGCCGATGTTGAGGTGCGTGAGGCTGATATTCGCGATGTGACGATCACTAATGCCTCCATGGTGGTGCTTAATTTTACCCTACAATTTTTAAGCCCGGACGATCGCCAAGCGCTACTCACCCGCATCTATCAGGGATTAAAACCGGGCGGGATCCTGATTTTGTCGGAGAAGTATTGCTTTGAAGACGAAACCGCCAATGAACTGCTGATTGACTTGCACCATGACTTTAAACGCGCCAATGGCTACAGCGAGCTTGAGATCAGTCAAAAACGCAGTGCGCTAGAAAACGTGATGCGTCCAGATAGCATTGATACCCATAAAACGCGATTGAGCGAGATTGGTTTTAGCAGTGTCGCCATGTGGTTTCAATGTTTTAACTTTGGGTCGATGTTCGCGATTAAATAAGATAAGCGATGACATAAAGCGATGCGTCCCGTCATCCTGGAACGCTATTGATCTATTTAGATCATTGATCCAGTTACACCATTAATCTATTTACACCATTAATCTATTTACACCATTGATCGAGTTACACCCTTGATCCAGTCAACCCTTTGATTCAGCGAAACACGCCATTAAGTACGAGTAATCTGATGTTTGATTTTTCCGATTTTTATCAACTGATCGCCAAAAACCGTCTCTCTCATTGGTTAGAAGTTCTGCCGGCGCAATTGGCGGAGTGGCAAACCCAGCCCCATGGCGATATGCCAAAGTGGATAAAAGTGCTGAATAAAATCCCGACCGATGCGCCCGAGCAGGTGGAGCTAAAAGATAGGGTCCAGATTGGCGATGCCACCAGCTTGCCTGCCGGTGAGCGTAAAAAGTTAGAAAATCTGCTCCGTAGCTTTCACCCATGGCGCAAAGGGCCTTATCAGGTTCACGGTATGGATATCGACACCGAGTGGCGTTCGGATTGGAAATGGGATCGGGTGCTTCCGCATATCTCTCCGCTCAAAGGGCGCTATGTGCTCGATGTCGGCTGCGGGAATGGCTACCACATGTGGCGGATGTTGGGTGAAGGGGCGGCTCTGACCGTAGGTATTGATCCCTCTGAGCTCTTCTTAATGCAGTTCGACGCCATTCGTCGTTTAATGGGCAATGATCAACGCGCGCATCTGCTGCCCTTAGGAATCGAAAAACTCCCTGCTCTGCGTGCATTTGATACCGTGTTTAGCATGGGCGTGCTTTACCACCGTCGCTCGCCGCTCGATCATCTAATGCAACTCAAAGATCAGTTGGGGAAAGACGGTGAGCTGATACTGGAAACCTTGGTGATTGATGGCGATGAAAACGCCGTATTGGTGCCATCAGGCCGCTATGCACAAATGCGCAATGTCTACTTTTTCCCTTCGGCGCGTGCGCTCAAAGTGTGGTTGGAAAAAGTCGGATTTGTCGATGTCCGTATTGTCGATGAATGTATCACCACCACCGACGAGCAGCGCAGCACGGCGTGGATGACCCATAACTCGTTGCCAGAGTACCTAAACCCAGATGACCCGACGCAAACCATCGAAGGGTATCCGGCGCCTAAACGCGCAATTTTAGTGGCGCGCAATCCTGATTAAATCGCGCCAGGCGGCGTGTGCTGTGGTTAATTTGATCGAGTGTAGTTAATTTGACCTAGAGCACACGCAACGCTGACGCTGATGTCGCGATCTGCGCCCTTTTATTGTTGTTCACTTTATGCACAAGGGCGCGACTGCCTGTTTTCGGGCAATTTTTCACCGATAGCGTTGAGATAATCAACGTTTAGTCAATTCTGACTAACATTTGACAGAATCCCTCTATCCATCTTGGTCGCATCCTTTAGAATCTGCGTCCACGGCTTGTAGTTTCATCCTTCCTGTCAGGCTAGGCAACATAAACCGACTGATGAAATAAAATCGGCTTCGCGACTAAGTCATCGACAAGCTATATTTCAAGCATATACGAGAATTATCTTTCCAGCGCCGAGGGTTTTACATGGTTTATCGCTACACATTGATTGGTGGTTTGCTCGTTATCGTTTCTGGCTGTACCTTGACTTCACAGCACCAGCACAAAGAAACGCTAAATACCATTCATTCCACCGCCACCCATGTGCATGAGCAACAAACGGCCACACAGGACCAATTAAAAGCGCATGACAAGACCCTGATCGTATTGACCGACGAGATGCGTCAACTGGCTGATAAATTAAACGTCATGCAGCGGACTCAGGCAAAAATGTATGCCAATTTCGCCAACCCAAAACCGGAAGTTAAAATCCAAGAAAAAGTGGTCCGGGTGCCCGTGAATAACGACAAAGTGGTCCTCGGCGGACGTGAATGGGTTTGGTTTGATGAAGTCAAAAGCACCTTCCAGTCGCGCGTAGATACCGGCGCGGCAACCTCGTCGCTCAATGCGGTAGATATTCAAGAATTTGAGCGCGATGGTGATACCTGGGTCAAGTTTAATGTCAATCATAGTGAAAACAATGACCAGCCAGTATTTATGGAAATGCCCGTAAAGCGCTGGGTTCTCATACGGCAATCATCGACCGATAAAACTGACCGCCGCCCCGTGGTGGAAGCGTGGATCCGGGTGGGTAACATTCACGAAAAAACCGAATTTACCCTCGCGGATCGCACCAATATGGAATACCCCGTATTGTTGGGCCGCTCGTTTTTTAAAGATTTAGCCGTGGTAGATGTCAGCCAAGTGCACATTCATCCGCAATATCAGCCGGACACTCCCCCGGAGCCTAGTAATGATGATCGTCAGCCGCCATCAGCGTCTAAAGAATAGGCTTTACGAAAAACTAGGCTCTTCGAAAATAGGCTCTACGAAAATAGGTAATCGACATGGTTTCACGGGTTCCTTTTTACTTTTTGATCGGCTTTTTAATTTTGGCCGGTATCGCACTCAGTGCCTATCGTCACCTAGGCTATGGTGTGCCTTGGCAAGCGGATGACACCCGCCAAGTCTGGCAAATTGAGGCCAGAATTAACTTTGATGCCGACGATGGCCCAGTAAAAGTTAGCCTTGCTGCACCAGATAGCCAACCTGGGCTTACGCTTATCGATGAGAGCACCTCCTCGGCAGGCTATGGTTTTTCATTGCTTAACACTGAACATGGCCGCCAAGCACAGTGGTCGACGCGCCAAGCCAACGGTGAGCAAACCCTTTATTTTAAAAACCAAATGTTAGTCGACGACAGTGCGCGCTATACCATGGCCCCACCTGATGAAGAGCCGGTGACGCTTCCTGTGATGGATAATGCTGCCAAAAATGCGGCCTTAGCACTGCTGGATCGAGCTCGGGCGCGCTCCGCGGACAACATTACGTTGACCCGTGAGCTCATCAAACAATTTAATAGCCCAGATAGTCAAAACGCGGCTTTGTTACTCAATACCCTCGACAAACCCGACGCCCTACGAAAAACCTTGGCACTGGAAGGTGTGCATGCGCGCGTGGTCGGTGGCTTGGAGCTTGAAGATGGGCGACGTCGCCAAACCATTTCTCCCATGCTACAAGTGTGGCAAGACACACGCTGGCACTTGTTTGATTTAACCACTGGGCAAAATGGCCATCACAGTAATGTTCTGCTCTGGAACCAGCACGGCGGACCATTGTTAGAAGTGATGGGCGGTGAACATAGCCAGGTACATTTTTCAATTATCTCCCAAGATATCAGCCCACAACAGGCCACTTCGGCGAAGGTTTCCGCCGATAACCTACTTAACTTTTCTATTCATAGCTTGCCCATTGAAGAGCAGGCGATGTTTAAAACCATTATGCTGATCCCGATTGGCGCGCTGATTGTGGTGTTCTTGCGCGTGATCGTGGGGTTAAAGACTTCAGGGACCTTTATGCCAGTGCTGATTGCGGTCGCCTTTGTGCAAACCCAATTACTCACTGGGATTGTTGGCTTTGTGTTGATCGTCGGCACTGGGCTGGTGATAAGAAGCTATCTCTCCCGGCTTAATTTACTGCTGGTGGCGCGAATTTCCGCGGTGATTATCACGGTCATTTTAATTATTTCGGTATTTAGCGTGATCGCGTTCCGTATCGGCTTAATGGAAGGGCTAACCATCACCTTCTTCCCAATGATTATTCTGTCATGGACCATCGAGCGGATGTCGATTTTATGGGAAGAGGAAGGCGCAAAAGAAGTGGTCATTCAAGGCGGTGGCTCACTCGTCACTGCGGTGTTGGTGTATTTGGCGATGACCAATGAGTTGGTCCGGCATCTGACCTTTAACTTTATTGGCTTGCAGCTGGTGATCTTGGCATTGATATTAATGCTGGGTAATTACACCGGCTACCGCTTGTCGGAGTTGAAGCGGTTTCGCCCGTTAGCACATCAGGATGGGAGCGGTCGTGATGATTAAATTCTTTTCAAGGTTCGCCTCTCCCTTTCGCCTGAGTCACGCCGGCATCATGGGGATGAACCAGCGTAATATCCGTTACATTGGTCGTTACAACGACAGGCGTCTTTATCCATTAGTGGATGACAAACTTAAAACCAAGTTGATCGCCCAGCAAGCCGGCGCTACCGTCCCTGAGTTGATCGGCGTGATTGATAGCCAAGCGCACGTCAAACGTATTCATCACATGGTGGCAAATTGGCCCGGTTTTGTGATTAAACCGGCGCAAGGCTCAGGCGGTAAGGGCATTTTGGTGGTGACGAAAAATCATCAAGGTGTTTATACCAAGGCCTCTGGCAAGACCGTGAGCCACATCGATGTTGAACGTCATATCACCAATACGCTCGCGGGCCTGTTCTCGCTCGGAGGCAAAGCGGATGTCGCTGTGGTCGAGAACTTGATCGCGTTCGACGATAGCTTCAGCGGTTTTAGCTATGAAGGGGTCCCTGATATTCGCGTGATTGTGTTTCAAGGGTATCCGGTGATGGCGATGATGCGGCTGTCGACCTCAGCATCTGATGGCAAGGCCAATTTGCACCAAGGGGCAGTAGGCGTCGGGCTAGATATGGCCACCGGTAAGGCGCTAAAGGCGGTGCAATTTAACCGCCCCATCACCCATCACCCGGACACGGAACATGACCTTTATACCCTGAAAGTGCCTCATTGGCAGCAGCTGCTCACGCTGGCAGCCAGCGCCTGGGAGATGACCGACTTAGGTTACATGGGGACAGATATGGTATTAGACAAAGAGAAGGGCCCGATGGTACTCGAGCTTAATGCACGGCCTGGTCTTGCGATCCAAATTGCTAATGGTTGCGGATTGCTGCCAAGGTTACGGCTGATTGAGTCACTTCCACCTCGGCGCTACCCGCTGATGCCAGACGATCGCGTGGCGTTTTCGATGCAGCATTTTGCTGGACAAAGTACGCAGCCATTGTCGCCCCAACTGGCACAAACCGGATAAAAAAGCACTAAAGTTTACCGTACGCGGCCGATACCCTATTACACATCCGCACAATCACGATATGAATTAGGGTAACCGCAGTGACTATCCATACCATCGACAAAGCGCAGCTTATTAGCGACGTCCAGTTTGGGGGCAACCTCAATCAGGCGGTGGTGCAAGGGCGTCGTTCCGACTTTGCGTTGATGATGGCGCTGCTTTCCGGGGATGCGAATGAGTCAACGCCACTCACACTCACCGATAACCCTATCAGTAATGATGCGATATTGCGCCAGCAGTTCCAGCTGGCAGAGCCGCAACCCTTGGCGGCCAGCAATGAAGAAGATTATCAGCGCGCCAGTGCCCAAGCCGATGCCTTTCACCGTGGCGGTTTAGCCAGCGCTAATTTGCGCTTTCAACTTGCTCCGGCCGCTATGCATTATCCGCCCCAGGGTACGCACGGCTTTGATGAAGCGGTCTACCATAATCTTTCCGGTCATGAGCGTCGTCACTTAGCTGATGCAACCCCAAGCCGCCCCGCTTTTAACCCTGCCACCTTGTATGAAAAACTCACCACATCGCATTGCTTCGATAAAATGCGTGTAAGCGCATAACAACGAAGATCGCAAGTTGATCCTGAGAGGGTTTCATGATCCTTATCGAAATTGTGATCGTCTCTCAATTCCCAACAATATTTCTGCCAGACGACCAGACGTTTTGAGCCTTTTTTTCGCAGTCGGCGTAATTATGGTCCAGTATTATCTTCCCACGCTTGAATAAGGTGTGAGTAAGCTGTCATTTTCACGTGATTAGCTAGAGTATAAAAGGCAAGGCGTGATGCGCTAATTTATTGATACTATTAAGGAATTGACCATGAAGATCGATAACGCAGTGGTCGTTATTACCGCCGGCGGCTCATCATCGGGACGCGCAATGGCAGAGCATTTTTGCTCGCTTGGTGCTGACGTCGCATTGCTCGATACTGAATGGCCAGCACTGCGCTTAAGTGCCGATCAATGCCGTCCCTATGCTGGGCGCGTCCAGCCGATTTGTTTGGCCGATGATCAACCGGCTTCTATCCATGATGCGTTCGCACAAGTGACGCAACTTTTTGGCGGCATTGATGTGCTCATTAATCAATGGCAAGGCGACATATTGCCCAGTTTATTTAACAATGGTGCTTGGTGTGATATGCCGAGAATGCTGACCAATACAACCTCGCCGTGTTATCTGGTGGTTCAGCACGCGGCAGAGTGTATGCAACAACGTGGTCGCCCCGGTGTGATCATTAATGTCGCTGGCGCTCATCTTACCCCTGATACGGTTGCCAATGCCATGATTGGCGGCTTAACCCAGCGCTGGGCCAAAGAGCTTTCCGGGCTAAAGATCCGCGTGGGAGGCATTGTGCCACGCCACCGACATCGCGCAACCTTTGAGATGGATGACGAATTAATTCGAAACGCGGAGTATATTGTCTCGAATGATTCTTTTAATGGCCGGTTGTTAGAAGCAAGTGGTTAGAAAGAGCAAAACCCCCAATGCAAGCACGAGGCTGCTTTCTCTAGTCTCTAGAAGCGAAGCGTCTCGTCTCTTTCCGTATTCCGTAAGCGAAGCGCTCTGAATTCCAATTCCCGAATATCGCGTAGGTCGGCATAAGCGCCAGTCCGATGTAAGCCTCGTGCATCGATGTGCCCTGCGCGCCATCCGACATTGAGGTCAAATTTGGCGCTGATCGTGACAGGCGCCCGTTGACAATGTGCACTTATCCAACATCTTGCCGGGGCTTGTGTCACCTACGCCAATGGCACCACCGATATATAAACCAGGCGTAGGTCGGTATAAGCGCCAGCACAACGCCAATCATTATCACGATGTGGGCCGCGCGCCATCCGACACCGGGGCCAACGATTAACCTCGATCGTGACAGGCGCCCGTTGACAATGTGCACTTATCCAACATCTTACCGGGGCTTGTGTCATCGTCGCCAATGGCACCACCGATATATAAACCAGGCGTAGGTCGGTATAAGCGCCAGCACAATGCCAATCATTATCACGATGTGGGCCGCGCGCCATCCGACACCGGGGCCAACGATTACCCCGATCGTGACAGGCCCCCAGGAAGCATAGCGCATCATTGTTGACATCTTACCGGGGCTTGTATCATCGTCGCCAATGGCACCACCGATATATAAACCAGGCGTAGGTCGGTATAAGCGCCTTCTCGATCGCGCAAGCTTGGTGTGATTTCCGCCGCGCGCCATCCGACACCGGGACCAACGATTAACCCCGATCGTGACAGGCGCCCGTTGACAAGGTGCACTTATCCAACATCTTGCCGGGGCTTGTGTCATCGTCGCCAATGGCACCATCGATGTATAAATTTTGTCATTGTATGCATTCCCACGCAGGAGCGTGGGAACGAGCAAGAAGCGACACGTCTCGTCTCTTTCCGTATTCCGTAAGCGAAGCGCTCTGTATTCTCGTGTCATCGTCGCCACGGGTAAAATCAAAAAGACCCGCCGGTGGCGGGTCTTTTTCGTTAAGCGGTTGCCTAGGTTACATTAGGCGTCTGCTTTTTGGTCCTTTTGCTCAGCTTTCGCTTTTGCGTCAGCTTTAGCCGCTTTGGTCTGCGCTGCAGCGGGTTGGTCATCTCTTTTTTTGATAACCGTGGTGCCTTCAAAGGTTTCACCTTCAACGTAAGGCTTGCCATAGTAAGACGCAACCAACACTTCTTTCAGCTCTTTGATGAGTGGGTAGCGTGGGTTTGCACCGGTACATTGGTCATCAAACGCTTCTTCCGCCAGCTCGTCCAGTTTGGCCATGAAGTCTGCTTCTGGTACACCCGCCGCTTGGATAGAGGTTGGGATGTCTAGTTTCAGCTTCATGTCTTCAAGCCAGGTTAACAAACGCTCAATTTTCTGTGCGGTACGGTCACCGGTTTGAGCCAGACCCAAGTGGTCAGCGATTTCTGCATAGCGACGACGTGCTTGTGGGCGGTCGTACTGCGAGAATGCCGTTTGCTTGGTTGGGTTGTCATTGGCGTTAAAACGTACCACGTTTGAAATCAATAATGCGTTCGCCAGGCCATGCGGCAGGTGGAACTCAGCACCGAGTTTATGCGCCATGGAGTGACACACACCCAAGAAGGCGTTGGCAAACGCGACACCGGCAATGGTGGCACCATTGTGCACTTTCTCACGTGCGATTGGGTCGTTAGCACCGTGCGTATAGCTTGCTGGCAGATAGTCTTTCAGCAGTTTCAGTGCTTGCAACGCTTGCCCTTCCGAGTACTCATTTGACAGGATAGACACGTAAGCTTCCATCGCGTGAGTAATCGCATCGTAACCACCAAAGGCTGTCAGCGACTTCGGCATGTTCATCACCAGGTTGGCATCAACAATCGCCATTTGTGGTGTCAGCTCGTAGTCAGCCAGTGGGTATTTCGCACCGGTTTCGTCGTCAGTCACAACCGCAAACGGCGTGACTTCTGAACCAGTACCTGAAGTGGTTGTTACACAAACCAATTCGGCTTTTTTACCCATTTTCGGGAATTTGTAGATACGTTTACGGATATCCATAAAGCGCATTGCGAGCTCTTCGAACGCGGTTTCTGGATGCTCGTACATTACCCACATAATTTTCGCTGCGTCCATCGGTGAACCACCACCAAGAGCGATAATCACGTCAGGCTGGAAGCTTTGCATCGCTTCAGCACCTTTGCGTACCACACTTAGCGTTGGATCCGCTTCCACTTCGAAGAAAGTGTTTACATCCATGCCTTGCGCTTTAAGCAGTGACTCAATTTGCTCTGAATAACCGTTGTTAAACAGGAAGCGGTCAGTCACGATCATCGCACGTTTCTTGTCTTCCAAATCACCCAGTGCGATTGGCAAGCTGCCGCGGCGGAAGTAGATAGATTTTGGTAGTTTGTGCCACAGCATATTCTCAGCTCGCTTCGCAACAGTTTTCTTGTTCATCAGGTGTTTAGGCCCAACGTTCTCAGAAATTGAGTTACCACCCCATGAGCCACAACCCAGTGTGAGTGACGGTGCAACGTTAAAGTTGTACAAATCACCGATACCACCGTGCGTCGTTGGAATGTTCACCAGAATACGTGCTGTTTTCAGGCGGTCACCGAAATACTTAATGCGGTCTTGGTTGACATCTTGGTTGGTATACAGGCCTGATGTGTGACCGATACCGCCCATTTCTACCATTTTGCAAGCCATGTCGACGGCGTGCTCGAAGTTTTTGGCACGGAACATACCCAGGGTTGGTGAGAGTTTCTCGTGTGCAAATTCTTCTTCAATGCTGATTTCCAGGCCTTCACCAATCAGAATTTTTGTGTCTGATGGGACGCTTACGCCTGCCATATCGGCAATTTTTGTTGCTGATTGACCGACGATATCTGCGTTCAGGTTGCCGTTAATGAGCAACACTTTACGCACTTTGTCGGCGTCGGTTTTACTCAATACATGGCCTTTGTGAGAGGCGAAACGTTCTTTGACTTCGTCATACACTTCGTCCATCACGATAACCGCTTGCTCTGACGCACATACCACGCCGTTATCGAAGGTTTTAGACATGAGTACAGAAGCTACAGCACGCTTAATGTCTGCAGTCTCGTCAATCACGACAGGTACGTTACCCGCACCCACGCCGATAGCTGGTTTACCAGATGAGTATGCCGCTTTCACCATGCCTGGGCCACCCGTGGCCAGAATCAGGTTGATGTCATCGTGCTTCATCAGTGCGTTAGAAAGCTCAACAGACGGTTGATCAATCCAGCCAATAATGTCTTTAGGCGCACCGGCGGCAACCGCGGCGTTGAGAACCAGTTTTGCGGCATCATTAGTGGAGTTTTTCGCACGTGGGTGTGGCGAGAAGATGATGCCGTTACGGGTTTTCAGTGAGATCAGAGATTTGAAGATCGCTGTCGACGTTGGGTTCGTGGTTGGAACGATACCGCAGATAAGACCCACTGGTTCGGCAATGGTCATGGTGCCGAATTCGTCATTCTCTTCAAGAATGCCGCAGGTTTTATCGTCTTTGTATTTGTTGTAGATGAACTCAGACGCGAAGTGGTTTTTGATAACCTTGTCTTCGAGGATACCCATGCCTGACTCTTCGACGGCTTGTTTAGCCAGCGGGATACGCGCGTTGTTTGCCGCCAGTGATGCAGCACGGAAGATCTTGTCTACTTGCTCCTGTGAATAGGTAGCAAATTCTTGTTGTGCCTTTTTGACACGCTCAACCATCGCGTTGAGTTCGGCAATATTAGTAACAGGCATAGTTGTCTCCTGGTTCATATTTGAAAATCATTTAGTAACTGCTTGCGACCACCAGCGTACCCGCTTGGTTGGGTTTTTGATGGCTGCCTGGCGTTTGACCCCTCTAACCGAGATTTCTTCACCCTAACAGCATCGCATTTAGTAAATAACTTTCAAAACTGAGTATAAGTTTTCACAGCGATAGCAACTTGATCTCGATCATTTGTTATCAAATCAATCACAACGAATTTATTGCTTAACCCCCATGTACATTGGGTTTATTCATCATGTAGCACACAGGCTACGTGTCCAATATTTTCACCAAAGTAACACGACCTTTACATGCGAGGCCAACAAAAGCGGTGATTTTGTATTATTTTTTCAACAAAAAGTGAGTGTCTACCATAAAGCTGTTTCTTTTATTCTTGTAAGCCCACCAATGTGACTCTTTTTCCTCTAGTGAGTAAAAACCGTTTAGTGGCTCAGTATAGTCTGCGCTAACAATCTTGCTCACTCATTTGGGGACTTTTTTGCTCCCTCCCATGACTTCACTAAAACCGCAATCAAGACTTGCAGAAAATGCTAGGTTAAGCGGTTGGTTTTTAAGCTGAGGTCGCTATACTGGCCCCACCTTTTAACCCGAGAGAAACTGGACTTCCTCACAGCATCACGAGATTCGCCATGGCCGTTTTTGACACCATGATTTTTGTACAGTTTTTTGTCGGGCTTTTTGCCGCCGTGAATCCCATCGGTATTATGCCCGTTTTTGTGACCCTTACCGTGCATCTTGATAAGCAAGAACGAAACCGCACTGCGTATACCGCAGCGATCGCGGTGGCGATTATCTTGATTGTGTCCTTGCTTGCCGGTCAGATGTTGCTCGACTTGTTCAGTATTTCTTTAGACTCTTTCCGTGTCGCCGGTGGCATGCTGCTGCTCAGTATCGCTTTTACGATGATGAATGGTAAGTTAGGAGAAGGTAAACAAAACAAGCAGGAGCAGTCAGAAACCATCAGTCGTGAGCAAGTGGGCGTGGTGCCGCTTGCCATGCCGTTGCTTGCGGGCCCCGGCGCGATCAGTTCGACCATTGTTTACGGCTCCCAATACCCTGATACATGGAGTACGGTCACGCTTATTTCAACCCTGGTGATCTTCGCCGCTGGCATTTGGAGCTTATTTAAAGTGGGACCTGCGGTGGTAAAATTCTTGGGACAAACCGGTATTAACGTGATCACTCGAATCATGGGTCTGATTCTCGGCTCTCTCGGGATCGAGTTTATTGCCTCTGGCATGCGGGCTTTGTTTCCAGGCCTTAACTGACCCTGTCGCAGATTGGCCTTAGGCTACACGGTAAACAAATATCAAAAACCGGCACGTTGAGCTTTGTAGCCATGTTATGTGTTGCAGTGTCGGTTTTTCAGCTCAATCATCATGTTTTTCGAGCAAGGAAAGCCCATGAACAAACCACAAAGCCGATTGCAGCATTACTTATATACCACAATTTTTGGTACGGAAACCAAGCACGGTAAGGTGTTTGATCTGGCATTGATCGTCATGATTTTGGCATCAATGGTGGCATTGATGCTGGAGTCGATCGCAAGTGTCCACGCCCGCTGGTCACAATGGCTATATTGGATTGAGTGGGGATTTACTGGCATTTTTACCATTGAGTATTTGCTACGTCTTTATTGCTCCCCACGCCCATCCGCCTATGCACGTAGCTTTTATGGCGTCGTGGACCTGCTTGCCATTCTCCCCACTTACATCGCCGTATTTGTTCCGGGCACGACTTATATGATGGTGGTGCGTCTGCTCCGTGTATTACGTATTTTCCGTATACTGAGACTCATGCGCTTTTTGGAAGACTCCAATATTCTGATGCGTTCGATGATCATGTCATCACGCAAGGTGATGATTTTCTTTTCCACAGTCATGATTCTGGTCACAGTATTCGGCGCTCTAATGTATGTGATAGAAGGACCAGAGAATGGTTTCACCAGTATTCCTTATGCCATTTATTGGGCGATAGTAACGCTTACCACTGTCGGATATGGCGACTTGGTCCCCCAAACGGATATTGGTAAGACGCTGGCCTCTTTCACTATGCTGATGGGCTATTCCATTATCGCTGTCCCCACCGGGATCATTACTGCTGAAATAGGCCAACAAATGACACTGCATCGCCAGTTAGTCAAATGCCCAAATTGTTCAAAAGGGGGGCACGAGTCTGATGCGGACTTTTGTAAACATTGTGGTAGTGAACTGCCTGAGCCCGATAAGCGTGAAGTAAAGCCTGGACGGTAATCCAGGCCGGTGCCTTCACGCATTTGACCTTCTGTGTCACACGATTATCACACCGACAATAACAAACGGAGCCTTATTTGGCTCCGTTTTCATTAAATTGCTATTATCCTCGGCCGGATGGCGCTTTATCTGCTTACTTACGGCGCCAGGTGGTGCCTTGTGGGCCGTCTTCCAGCACAATACCCATCGCTGTGAGCGCATCGCGCGCCGCATCGGCTGCCGCGAAGTCTTTGGCTTTACGGGCATCATTACGTGTTTGAATTAAGGCTTCAATGTCAGAAACTTCATCATCAGCGCCAGCATCACCTTGCAAGAAGTTATCGGCGTCTTGCTCGAGCAAACCAAGAATAGACGCCAATTTGCGCATTTGCGCGCCCAGCGCAGACGCGGCGGCCATATCGTCAGCACGGAGGCGGTTAATCTCACGGGCCATATCAAACAACACTGAATAGGCTTCTGGCGTATTGAAGTCGTCATTCATTGCCGCTTCAAAACGCGCCACGTATTGGTCGCCACCTGCCGGGGTTGCCTGAGTGTCTAAACCACGCAATGCGGTATAAAGGCGCTCTAATGCTGAGCGGGCTTGGTTAAGATTTTCGTCGCTGTAATTAAGCTGGCTACGATAATGGCCTGACAGCAAGAAATAACGCACGGTCTCAGCATCGTAGTGCACCAGCACGTCACGGATGGTAAAGAAGTTTCCAAGTGACTTAGACATCTTCTCACGATCGACCATCACCATGCCGCTGTGCATCCACGTATTCACATATGGGGTGTCATGGGCACAGCACGACTGAGCAATTTCGTTTTCATGATGCGGGAACTGTAGGTCTGAGCCGCCGCCATGAATATCAAAGTGCTTACCCAGAAGCGCTGAGTTCATCGCTGAGCATTCAATGTGCCAACCTGGGCGGCCCGGGCCCCAAGGGGATTCCCACGTCGGCTCGCCGGGTTTCGACATTTTCCACACCACAAAATCCAGCGGGCTGCGTTTCGCAGTTTCAATATCCACACGGGCACCAGCTTGGAGCTGATCCAAGTCTTGTTTAGACAACTTACCGTATTCATCAAACTTAGCGACTTCAAACATTACATCGCCGTTATCGGCCACATAGGCAAAACCACGCGCAATCAGCGTTTCTACCAAGGTAATGATTTCGTCAATATAATCGGTCGCACGCGGCTCGATATCAGGACGCACCATGTTTAAGGCATCAAAATCTTGATGCATTTCACCAATCAAACGTTCTGTTAACGCATCGCAGGTCTCGCCATTTTCAGCGGCACGCTTGATGATCTTGTCATCAATATCCGTAATGTTGCGCACGAAGGTCAGATCAAAGCCCAGATAACGCAGGTAACGAGAAATCATGTCAAACGAAACGAAGGTGCGCCCATGTCCGATATGACAAAGATCGTAAATCGTCACCCCACACACATACATACCAATTTTTCCTGGCGTGATAGGCTGAAAGACGGCTTTTTCTCGCGTCAGTGAGTTGTAGATCTTTAACGGGGGGGTTTGCATCGACATAATAATTAGATGACTCGTTACAGTAATGACAATGAGTAAAGTGAAGCTGCTATTACACCTTTTCTGCTAGCGTGACGCAAGCATCGACCCGGTGTCTGGCCCGATAAAGCGCGACGACCGAGTTCACAAGTTAAGAGAAAAAGCACGATTTGAACCAAAACCGACCAATCGGTGCTTGAGTTGGGTCGGGGTGATCATTTATTTTTCGGTAAAGAATCTTTATCGATAACCATTATGACAAAAAATTCAACGCGCACGCACCCAGCAACCACGGCTGCTTCAAAAAGCCAAGAACAAGGTGTTACCCCATCACAAGCTGACAAGGTTGATCTCATTCTGAGCCAGTGGCACAGCGAACGCCCTGATATTGATCCGAGCCCCATGGCGATTACAGGCCGGTTGGCACGTATCAACGGCCACATTAATCCCAAACTGCAGCATGTTTTCGGCCAATACAATCTAAACCCAGGGGAATTCGATGTGCTGGCCTCGTTACGGCGTGCGGGCAAACCCTACACGTTAACCCCAAATCAGCTGCTGGATGCTTTAATGCTCACCTCCGGCGCCATGACTAACCGCATTGATCGGTTGGAGCACAAAGGCTTGGTGGCACGCAGCCCCGATCCCAACGATCGCCGTGGGGTCTATGTCTCACTCACCGACGCAGGGCTGGATTTGATCGATAAGGCGGTGACCGATCATACCAATAACTTGCATCAGCTCCTGGCTGGACTCACCACCAGTGAGCAAGCCAACTTAGCTGATTTACTCAAAAAGTTGCTCGGGCATGTTGAACCTGTATCGTCAGAATGATCTCGATGAATAAAAGTGATCTTGAGAAATAAAAGTGATCTCGAGGAATTAAAATGACAATGCGCCCCTGCAAATCGGTACTTTGGGGTCACTTAGCGATGATTAATTCCACATCCAGGGCGATCATGCTTGATCACCCGGCTCGTTAGGCTAAAATCTGTGATCCTTTTTAGCCAAGCCAATGACAGGATTACATCATGGTAACTCTTCATACCACGTTCGGTGATATCAAACTCCGCATGTATGCAGACGAAGCACCGGCCACGGTCGAGAACTTTTTACAATATTGCCGTGACGGCTTTTATAACGGAACCCTGTTCCACCGTGTTATCGACGGCTTTATGGTCCAAGGCGGTGGCATGGCCTCTGGCATGGAAGAAAAGTCGACGCGTGCACCGATCAAAAACGAAGCGGATAACGGTTTAAGTAACCTTACCGGTCGTTTATCCATGGCGCGTACCATGGAGCCGCATTCAGCCAGTTCACAATTCTTTATTAACGTGAATGACAACTTATTCCTGGATCACAAAGCCAAGACGCCAGACGGTTGGGGCTACTGTGTGTTTGCCGAAGTCGTCGACGGCATGGACGTGGTCAATAAGATCAAAGGCGTTGCCACCGGCAATTGGGGTTATGTACACCAAGACGTCCCTGTTGAAGAAGTATTAATCAATAGCGTGACTATCGAAGACTAAGCCGCACTCGTCAACAAGGGTAGCTAAAGCTACCCTTTCTTTTTGAGTGAGCCGCTCGTTTTGCCAATAAAAAGCCAATACATGCCACATACCCTCTTTATTGCTGATTTACACCTCAGCCCTACTCGGCAAGATATCACTGATTGCTTTTTACGATTTATGTCCGAGGAAGCGGTCCACGCTGATGCACTCTATGTGCTGGGAGATTTGTTTGAGGCTTGGATTGGCGATGATGATCACAGCCCCTTTCATCAGCAAATCAAAACCGCCTTTGCGACCCTCACACAGCAAGGCGTACCTGTGTACTTTATTCATGGCAATCGTGATTTTTTAATCGGAAAGCGTTTCGCCCGTGAAACAGGCATCACCTTGTTGGATGAGCACACATGCATTGATTTATATGGTACGCCGACCTTGATTCTCCATGGCGATACCCTATGTTTGGCGGATGCCGACTACCAAGCATTTCGTCGCAAAGTCCACCAGCGCTGGCTACAACACGTGTTTTTATGCTTACCCTTAGCGTTGCGACGTCGTATTGCGGCCAAAATGCGCGCGGGCAGTGCCAATGCCAATCAGCAAAAGTCGTCCACCATCATGGATGTGACGCCACAAGAAGTGCAGCGCCAGTTAGATAACGCGGGAGTGGTTAACATGATTCACGGCCATACCCATCGCCCCCATGTCCATCAATGGTGTGATCAAGGCCACGATTACCAGCGCATCGTGTTAGGCGATTGGTACCAACACGGGTCGGTATTAGTGTGTGGCCCGCAAGGCTGTGACTTACAAACTCGCGACTTTATCCATCACTAAGCTGTTCAGCCTATCGTTAAGAGATCTTTATGCAGACTGATTTATGCCCTTGTTGTAGTAACAAACCCTACGCCGAATGCTGCGCGCCCGTTCATCAACATCCGGCCAACGCTGCCCACCCTGAGCAATTGATGCGTGCTCGCTACAGCGCACATCCGAAAGGCTTGGTGGACTTTATTGTCGCGACCTATCACTGCGAATGCGGCGCCGAGGCATTTCGGGATGATATTGCCATGATGACCGACCATCAGTGGCAATCACTTGAGGTGCTCGATAGCGAGGTATTAAACCACGGTGAGCTTGGATTTGTGACCTTCAAAGCCCACTTTATTGCCGACGGTGAGCCTCAGTGTTTGCATGAGCGGTCTCGGTTTGTCCAAGAAACAATCAATGGACAGCCTCAATGGCGATATATCGATGGTGTTTTCCCCGGCCATATCAAAGCCGGCCGTAATGACCCTTGCCCGTGTGGCAGCGGGCGTAAGTTTAAAAAGTGTTGCAGCTAGCCCCCTAGCCTCGCCATTCTAAATAACTTATGGTTAAAAAATCATCAAGTTTGGTGCTTCGTGGTCGATACTAATAGTAAGACCAAAGGAGGACCCATCATGAACTGGCTTGGCAATTTGAGTCCTGTGTATCGCACGCCGCATGCACCGCCCACGAAAGTATGGGCGATCCGCAAATCGGAACACATTGATGCGCGTAAAGAGCGGCGGCTAGACGATCTCAATGATCACGCTCAGCAACCGCACCAAGAGCACGAGGAAAAAACACCTAAAAAAGACGGTGAACTCGATATTTATGTCTAGCCTCGGTGTCGACGCTCTCGCTGTTCATGGCGATGGCGACGCTTACGGCGATAGCGACGCTTACTTAGCATGAAGACACGTGAAAAAAACGCGCTTTGACTGGTTGCAATCCAAACGGATTTTGATATGGTCATAAACAGTTAAGCTTTTTGGTATAGAGCTTATTTTTATCACAGAGCGTACTTTCGTTAGATAATGGACGACCAACAATGATTTCAGCACTAATGACCATGCATCACCACCATCATCCTGACTAGTCTTTCGGGAGGAATGGTTTCGACTGGAAGACGAGTAAAAAGCGCTTCCGTCGGTCATTAGCAAGCTAACAGATTCAGACCCTCGGGAGCATCGTCTTCCGAGGGTTTTTTCTTTTTTAGCTTTTCATTTTTAGACAAGGAAGCACACATGCAAACACAACGCTTACGTATCGCCATCCAAAAAAAGGGCCGCCTCGCCAAAGAATGCCAAGAGCTGCTTAAACGCTGCGGGGTAAAAATCAATTACACCGGTGAACGTTTAGTGGTCCACGCCGAAAACATGCCCATCGATCTGCTACTGGTTCGTGATGATGATATCCCTGGCCTTATCATGGACGGCGTAGTCGACTTAGGTGTGATTGGTGAGAACGAATTAGAAGAAGTTCGCCTTGAGCGCATCAAGTTGGGTGAGCCAAGCCAGTATCAGCTGCTTCGTCGCCTCGACTTTGGTGGCTGTCGTCTTTCCATTGCGCTGGATAAAGACCAAAATTACAACGGCCCACAAGATCTCGCTGAGCAACGGATTGCGACCACCTATCCCAATATTCTTAAAGCCTACATGGACAAGCAGGGTGTGAATTTCAGCACCTGTATGCTCAATGGCTCCGTGGAAGTGGCGCCACGTGCGGGGCTCGCCGATGCGATTTGTGATTTGGTCTCAACGGGCGCCACCTTAGAGGCCAACGGCTTGAAAGAAGCCGAAGTCATTTTTCGCTCCAAGGCAGTGTTAATTCAGCGTGAAGGCAGCTTCAGCGAAGAGAAAACCGCATTAATTGAACGCTTGCTCACTCGCATGCAAGGCGTGATTCAAGCCAAAGAGTCGAAATACATCATGCTTCACGCGCCAAGCGAGGCGCTAGAAAAAATTGTTGAGCTGCTTCCCGGTGCCGAAGACCCGACCATTTTGCCGCTCGCACACGAAAAAAGCCGTGTGGCGGTGCACCTTGTCAGTACCGAAAACCTGTTCTGGGAAACCATGGAAAAGCTCAAACAATTGGGCGCAAGCTCAATCTTGGTCCTGCCGATTGAAAAGATGATGGAGTAAGTCACCATGCGAACAGTAGTCTGGAAATCACTCGGAGAGTCACAAAAAGAGGGCTTGATGCGCCGCCCTGCGATCACAACCGGTGCCCAAACCCAAGCGAGCGTCGCGGAGATTATCGCCGATGTCCGAGAGCGCGGAGATGAAAGTTTAAAGGCGCTGACAAAAAAATTTGATGGTGTCGACCTCGATAGCATCAAACTCGACAAAGCGATCTTGGCCGATGCCGAAGCGCGATTGGGAGAAGATATCAAACTCGCCTTGCGCCAAGCCTACGACAACATCAGCACCTTTCACCGCGCACAAAAAGCCCAGCCGTTGAAAGTCGAAACCATGCCAGGGGTGGTATGTGAATCCATCACTCGCCCGATTAACCGCGTCGGGCTGTATATTCCTGGCGGGAGCGCGCCCTTGCCGTCTACTGTTTTGATGCTGGGCGTGCCGGCGCAAATTGCCGGCTGCCGTAAGGTGGTGCTGAGTACCCCGCCGCCGGTGGCCGATGAAATCTTATACTGTGCCAAACTGTGTGAGATTGATGAAATTTATACCCTTGGCGGCGCACAAGCGGTGGCGGCGATGGCCTTTGGCACTCAAAGTGTGACCAAGGTGGATAAGATTTTTGGCCCGGGCAATGCCTATGTCACCGAAGCCAAACGTCAGGTGAGCCTTGCTGCCAATGGCGCAGCGATGGACATGCCTGCCGGCCCCTCTGAAGTCTTGGTGATTGCTGATGCCGGCGCGGATCCCGACTTTGTTGCCGCGGATTTACTCAGCCAAGCGGAGCACGGCCCCGATTCACAAGTAGTGCTAGTGACGCCGGCACCCGAGATGGCAGAAAAAGTCGCCGATGCGGTGCAGCAGCAATTAACCACGCTCAGTCGTGCAGAAATTGCCAAGCAAGCGCTGGGCAGCAGTGTGATTATTATTGCCGATACTCTCACCCAATGCGTGTCGATTTCTAACCGCTACGGGCCAGAGCACTTGATTGTGCAGACTCAGCAGCCTCGAGATTTGTTGCCACTGTTGGATAACGCTGGCTCGATTTTCTTGGGCGCCTATTCGCCCGAATCCGTGGGTGATTACGCCTCAGGCACCAACCATGTGTTGCCGACTTACGGTTATACCCGTACCTACAGCAGTTTAGGGCTGGCCGACTTTAATAAGCGGATGACAGTGCAACAGGTCAGCGAAAGCGGCTTACAAGCACTGGGCCCGACCGTGATGCGAATCGCAGAAGCCGAGGGCTTGGATGCGCATCGCCAAGCGGTCGATATTCGTCTAAATAAGCTACAACAAGCCCAAGCCTCAGAGGACCCGTTAGTATGAGCATCGATAAACTCGCCCGTGAGCAAGTACAAGCGCTCACGCCCTATCAGTCAGCTCGCCGTATCGGTGGCAGCGGGGATGTGTGGCTCAATGCCAATGAATCCCCCTTTGACAATGCTTATACCCTGAGCGGCCAAGGACTCAATCGCTACTCCAGCTGTCAGCCGGCATCATTGATTAATGCCTATGCCAACTATGCGGGGGTAGACACGGGCCAAGTGATTACCACTCGTGGCGCCGATGAAGGGATTGATTTATTGCTGCGCGCGTTTTGCGAGCCAAACCAAGATAGCGTACTGATTTGCCCACCCACCTATGGCATGTATGCGGTCAGTGCAGAAAACCAAGGGATCGCCACCACCCAAGTGCCGCTCACCGCCGACTGGCAGCTGGACATGGCAGGAATTGATTCCGCCTTGGAGGCAGATGCCAACATCAAGCTTATCTTCGTATGTAGTCCTAATAATCCGACCGGTAATTTAATTAACCGCGACGACATAGAAGCGCTACTCACCCGCACCCAAGGTCGCGCGATTGTGGTGTTGGATGAAGCCTATATCGAATTTAGTCCAGAAGCGACCTGCACCGATTTACTCGCGCGCTTTGAGAATCTGGCCATTTTGCGCACGCTATCAAAAGCGTTCGCTCTGGCGGGACTACGTTGCGGCTTTACCCTCGCCAATCCCGCTATTATTAACTTGATGCTCAAGGTGATCCCGCCGTATCCGGTGCCGGTGCCCGTGGCAGATATTGCCGAGCAAGCGCTCTCCGAAGCGGGCTTGGCGCGGATGAAGTATCAGGTTTTGGACTTAACCGCCAACCGTGCCTATTTGCAAGCCGGCCTCAGTATGCTGCCCGGCATCAAGGTGCATCCAGGCTTTGGTAACTACCTGCTGATAAGCCTGGACGACACCGATGCGGTGTTCGAGCACTTGGGTAATGCGGGGATTATTGTGCGCCGTACCGCGATCGAGAACAGCTTACGCATCAGTATTGGCAACCGTGACGAATGTGAAAAAGTGTTGGCTTTTATCCGCCAGCAGCTCAGTGAATAAGGACAACCACTGTGAAAGACAAGATTTTATTTATTGACCGTGATGGCACCTTGATTGTGGAGCCGCCTGAAGACTACCAAGTGGATCGTCTGGATAAATTGGCCTTTGAGCCGGACGTGATCCCCGCACTACTTAGCCTGCAAGCGGCGGGCTACACCTTGGTGATGGTGAGCAATCAAGATGGTTTAGGGACCGATAGCTTCCCGCAAGCGGACTTTGATGCACCACACAACATGATGATGGCGCTATTTCGCTCACAAGGGATCCATTTTGAAGACGTGCTGATTTGTCCGCACTTTGATAGCGACGACTGTAGCTGCCGCAAGCCCAAATTAGGCTTGGTAAAAGACTATCTGCAGCAAGGCCGGATTGATTTCGCCCAATCGGCGGTGATTGGCGATCGCGACACCGATATCACCTTAGCCAACAATATGGCGCTACAAGGGATCAAATACCAACGTGGGGTGATGGGCTGGCCGCAGATTGTCGAGCGTCTGACCTTGCAGCCGCGCATCGCATCGGTGACTCGCACCACCAAAGAAACCGACATTCAGGTGGCTGTTAACCTGGATAAGAGTGGCGGCAGCCGCATTGAAACCGGACTGGGCTTTTTTGACCACATGTTGGATCAAATCGCCACCCACGGCGGTTTTCAGCTGAGCGTTGGCGTTAAAGGCGATTTGCACATCGATGACCACCACACCATTGAAGACACCGCCCTCGCCTTGGGCGACGCGCTTAAACGGGCGCTGGGCGATAAGCGCGGTATTGGCCGTTTTGGGTTTAGCCTGCCGATGGATGAATGCTTGGCGCAATGTGCGTTGGATTTATCCGGACGTCCGTTTCTTAAATTTGAGGCCAGCTTCCCGCAGCCACAAGTGGGCGATATGTCGACCGAAATGGTCGGACACTTCTTCCGCTCATTGACCGACACCTTGGCCTGTACTCTGCACCTGACGGTGTCGGGCGAAAACACCCACCACTTGGTGGAAAGCTTATTTAAAGCCTTTGGCCGCACCTTGCGTCAAGCCATCAAGGTCGAAGGCGATGCCTTGCCAAGCAGTAAAGGAGTGCTGTAATGCGCAAACAGACTGTCATTATCGATACCGGCTGCGCCAATGTCTCCTCGGTACGCTTTGCTGTCGAACGCCTGGGGTATCAAGCCATATTGAGCCGCGATCCCGACGTAGTGCTGGGGGCAGACAAGCTTTTTTTGCCCGGCGTCGGCACAGCCAGCGAAGCGATGAAAAACCTCACCGAGCGCGGCTTAGTGGATTTAGTTAAACAGGTTGAGCAACCGCTACTGGGAATTTGTCTTGGCATGCAAATGCTAGGCACGCGCTCCGATGAAGGCGATAGCCCGGTTGAGTGCCTTGGCCACATCCCCGCGCCGACCAAGCTAATGGATACCGATGGCCAGCCTTTACCTCATATGGGTTGGAATCGGGTCGCCACCGTCAATGACCATCCCTTATTCGACAGCATTCCCGCTGGCAGCTACTTCTATTTTGTCCACAGTTACGCGATGCCGGTCGGTGATTACACCTTGGCACAATGTCATTATGGTCATGCGTTCAGTGCGGCCATCAATCGAGGCAATTACTTCGGGGTTCAGTTTCACCCTGAGCGCTCGGGCAAAGTGGGCGCGCGTTTGATTCAGAATTTTTTGGAGATGTAAGCAAGGATGATTATACCAGCACTCGACTTGATAGACGGCCAAGTGGTGCGCCTTTATCAAGGAGATTATCAGCAAAAAACCGACTACAGTTTTGACCCGCGTGAGCAGTTTGCGCGTTACCATCAAGCGGGCGCGGATTGGTTGCACCTCGTGGATTTAACCGGTGCCAAAGATCCGACTGCGCGTCAGGTCGACTTAATCACCGAGATTTTGCAATCAACGCCCGCCAATATCCAAATCGGCGGCGGCGTGCGCACCGAAATGGACGTGATTGAGCTGCTAAACACCGGCGCGCAGCGCGTAGTGATCGGCTCCACCGCGGTCAAATCCCCCGATTTGGTCAAAGGCTGGATGCAAACCTACGGCCCTGACCGGATTGTATTGGCACTCGACATTCACATTGACAGTGACGGGACGCGACGCGTGGCGGTGTCCGGCTGGCAACAAGACTCCGGCGTCACCATTGAAGCGCTACTCGACGATTATTTGTCCGTCGGGCTAGAGCATGTGCTGTGCACCGATATCTCCCGCGATGGCACCTTGCAAGGCAGCAATGTGGCGCTTTACCGAGACTTGTGTCAGCGCTATCCGAGCATTGCGTTTCAATCATCAGGCGGCATTGGCAGTCTCGAAGACATTCGCGCCTTGCGCAATACCGGCGTCGCAGGCGTGATCGTCGGCCGCGCCCTACTGGAAGGCAACTTTAGCGCAGAGGAGGCGATCGCATGCTGGCAAAACGGATAATTCCTTGTTTGGACGTCCGCGACGGACAAGTGGTTAAAGGCGTGCAATTTCGTAATCACGAAATCATCGGCGATATCGTCCCACTCGCCAAGCGTTACGCCGAAGAAGGCGCTGATGAGTTGGTGTTTTATGACATCACCGCCTCCAGTGACAGCCGGGTGGTCGATAAAAGCTGGGTCAGTCGCGTCGCGGAAGTAATTGATATCCCCTTTTGCGTCGCCGGTGGAATTAAATCCGAAGCCGATGCCCAACAAATCTTGGAATTCGGCGCGGATAAAATATCGATTAACTCACCCGCCTTGGCCGACCCAAGTTTGATCACGCGGCTGGCCAATAAGTTTGGCGTGCAGTGCGTGGTGGTTGGGATTGATTCCTTCTTCGATGAAGCCACCGGACACTATCAGGTCTATCAATTTACCGGCGATGAAAGCCGCACTCAGGCCACGCCATGGCAAACCGCCGCGTGGGTTGAAGAGGTCCAGCAACGGGGCGCAGGCGAAATCGTACTCAATATGATGAACCGCGATGGCGTGCGCCAAGGCTATGACTTAACCCAACTAAAAATGGTGAGAGAGCGCTGTCAGGTGCCCCTGATTGCCTCCGGCGGTGCCGGTGAAATCGCGCATTTCGCCGACGCCTTTTTACAAGCAAATGTCGATGGCGCGCTGGCCGCTTCGGTGTTTCACAAGCAAATCATCGCGATAAGCGAATTAAAACAAACATTAAAACAACAAGGGATCGAGGTAAGAGTATGACGGCAGCGTGGGTAGAACGTATCGATTGGGAGAAAAACGCCGGCTTGGTGCCTGCGATTATCCAACACAGTGATAGCGGCCAAGTATTGATGCTGGGCTACATGAATGCCGATGCACTGAACGCGACGCTCGAAACCGGTCGCGTCACCTTTTGGTCGCGCAGCAAGTCGCGTCTTTGGGTAAAAGGCGAAAGCTCCGGTCATGTGTTGAGCCTGGAACACATTGCACTCGATTGCGATCAAGATACCTTATTGGTCACGGCGACGCCACACGGGCCCACCTGTCACCTCGGCACGACCACCTGCTTTGACAGTGACAACAAACCGCCACACACGGGTCCCGGCTTTTTGTCGAGCCTTGAGCAAGTGCTTGCCAGCCGCAAAGACGCCACGCCTGATGACTCTTACACCGCAAGCTTATTTGCCAAAGGCACCAAGCGTATCGCGCAAAAAGTGGGGGAAGAAGGCGTCGAAGTCGCCCTCGCTGCCACGGCAGGCGATAAAGCCGAGCTATTAAACGAAAGTGCCGACTTGCTCTATCACCTGTTGGTGTTGCTGCAAGACCAAGAGCTTAGCCTCCATCAAGTGACCGAAGTCCTCGCCTCTCGCCACCAAGGCTAACAGCGAAGCGCGTTAACCTAACCATGGTCCCTTCAAAGCGCCGTCCACATGCGGCGCTTTTTGCGACTGACATATCAATAAAGTACTAGCATCCGCCGTCTATCGCTTTTAACCCATAAAAACAAAACGCCACTCTGATACTATCGCTCCTTAAGTATTCAATATAAAGGCACAATTCGAGAAGCCTTAAAACATCAATGCCTCCATGAGAAAACAGCTTATTACAGAGAAATACCGCTCACTAAGGCTGGCTGTACTGAAACAAACGCAAAGCGAGTTTGAGCAGCTTCAACCTGATTTAATTGACTGTATCTCGTTAACTGAAATCAATGAATTAGCGCTTGTTGCTCAAAACCAGTGGCATCCCTCACCGGTTCGTCAGATTGGCTGGGATTGGCGACAAATACTGCAACAGTACCGCAGAGATCATATGGCTAGATTAGAGCTGGCGATATGGCACCACCAGGATCTTAGTGGCCTAATGATCGGGAAAGCGAGTGAGGGCAGACTAGTTGTAAAAATCAACTATATTCAAGGAGGAGACGCAGTAAACCCCTTGAAAGGTTATATTCTTCCCATCGCCTCGCGATGTGCCGAACTGTTCGCTGCTGCTATCAATGCCGGATGGATTGGAATCCAAGATCCAATAGAGAATGAAGACTTACTCCATTACTATCACCTATTAGGTTTCAATCAACGCGATCCATTCGATCCAAGAAACAATGCATTGTTCAAGCGTATCAGCTGAGCACTCAGCAGCTTTGCAACCCCATTTTATTCGGTTATAATTACATCAATATGGAGGTACGTATGACACAATTAGCGACAAAAAAAACAGATGACTTCGATTTGGAAAAAGCGCTTAAACGTATGCAATATCATGCGGATAAAACTCGCTTATCATTCGATAAAGCACTGAAAGTCAAATCACCAAAGACACTGGCTGGCCGCCTTGCTGGTCCAGCGAAAGCATAATTGTTATCGCTTTCTGCCTACGCGCTCACTTAGCACCACGTATTATAAATTTTAATCGCTGACCACCCATTATCACCAGAACGCCCTAGCAGATCGCCAAATCCTGCTCAGATCAGTTAAACTGCCTGTATTCCCGACAGTTAGTGACAAGGCGTCCTATGTTTAACGGCAAATCCATTCTGATCACCGGCGGTACTGGTTCTTTTGGTAAAAAGTACGTCCGCACCCTGCTTGAACGCTATCAACCACGTCGCCTCGTGGTGCTCTCTCGCGATGAGCTCAAGCAATATGAAATGCAGCAAACCTTTAATGCCCCTTGCATGCGCTATTTTATCGGCGATGTGCGTGATGGCGATCGTTTAATGCAAGCGATGCAAGGCATTGACTATGTGATTCATGCAGCTGCACTTAAGCAGGTACCTGCCGCCGAATACAACCCGATGGAATGTATCAAGACCAACATTCACGGTGCAGAGAATGTGATTCGCGCTGCGATTGCCAACGGGGTGGAAAAGGTGATTGCGCTCTCGACCGATAAAGCCGCCAGCCCCAATAATCTCTATGGCGCCACCAAACTGTGTTCAGATAAATTGTTTGTCGCCGCTAACAATATGACCGGAGGCCAAAAGACACGTTTTTCGGTGGTGCGCTATGGCAATGTGGTCGGCTCGCGCGGCTCTGTGGTGCCTTTGTTTAAGAAAAAGGCAGCGGAAGGAGCGGATCACTTGCCCATTACCCATCCTGAAATGACCCGTTTTTGGATTACCTTGCAGCAAGGGGTGGATTTCGTGCTGAAAAACTTTTCGCGCATGTATGGCGGTGAAATATTTGTCCCTAAGATCCCATCGGTTCGTCTGACGGATCTCGCCAGCGCCTATGCCCCGAATACTCCCGTCAAGGTGATAGGCATTCGTCCCGGCGAGAAAATGCATGAAGTGATGTGTCCGGCTGATGATGCGCACCTGACGCTCGAATTTGCCGATCATTACGTGATTTGTCCCACCATTAAGTTCTACGATGCCGATGATGACTATCGAGAAAATGCGTTGGGCGAAAAAGGACAGCCCGTGCCAGAGGGCTTTGAGTATCAATCAGGCACTAACCCAGATGTGTTAACCGTCGAGGCTATTTTGCAACTCGACACCGAGCAGTAAAGGAGTATGGCGTTGATCCCATACGGAAAGCAGCATCTTAGCGAGCAAGACTGTGCCGCTGTGCTTGAGGTGCTAAAAAGTGATTATCTGACGCAAGGCCCGCAAGTTCCGGCTTTTGAAGCCGCCGTCGCCGAACTCACCGGGGCTGCGCATGCGGTCGCCGTTAATAGCGCGACATCTGCCCTGCATCTGGCTTGTCTGGCGTTAGGACTGGGCCCAGGCGATCGTTTATGGACCTCCCCCATCACCTTTGTCGCGTCAGCCAATTGTGGCCGATACTGTGGTGCTGAGGTGGACTTTGTCGATATCGACCCGAACACACGTAATCTATGCCCCCAGCAGCTCGCGAAAAAGCTGGCACAAGCGGCCGCTACTCACAGCTTACCCAAAGTGCTGGTGGTGGTGCATATGGCCGGTGTCAGTGCGCCAATGGCCGAGATTGCCGCGCTCGCCAAACGTTATCAGGTAGCCATTATTGAGGATGCGTCACATGCGATGGGCGCCTACTATCAAGAAGCGGCGGTGGGTGGATGCCAGTACAGCGATATTAGCGTGTTTAGTTTTCATCCAGTCAAAGTGGTCACCGCGGGAGAGGCAGGGGTTGCCACTACCCAACATGCCACATTGGCGAAAGCGCTGCGTCAGTTACGTAGCCACGGGATCACCCGTGACGCAGAAGACTGCCACGCAGCCTTGCCGCCTTGGGGTTATGAGCAGCATGCATTGGGGATGAACTATCGCCTCTCGGATATTCATGCCGCACTTGGCCGTTCACAATTAACCCAGCTTCGTTCCTTTATCGCCAAACGGTTTGCACTCGCTGAGCGTTACCATCAGGCACTGGCGGATTTGCCCGTCAAGCGGCCCATTTTAGACCCTGAGTCGGCATGGCATTTGTATTTGATTGAGCTTGAGCACGCCGATACACGCCGCGCCGTTTTTGAGGCAATGCGTGCGCAAGGCATTGGCGTGAACGTGCACTATATTCCCGTGAATACGCAACCTTACTATCAGGCACTGGGCTTCCAGCCCGGAGATTTCCCGCTTGCCGAACAGTATTACGCGGGCGCACTCACTTTGCCGCTTTACCCCGATTTAACCGAGCAACAGCAAGACACAGTGATTGCTGCGCTACAAAAAGCCATTAAGGACGCGTGACCGATGAATGTATGTATTATTCCCGCCCGAGGTGGCAGCAAACGCATTCCGGGCAAGAACCTCAAACTGTTTAACGGTGCGCCCATTATCACTTATGCCATTGCGACAGCACGTCAAAGTGGGCTATTCGATCGCGTCTTGGTTTCCACCGATTGCGAAGACATTGCCAGTGTGGCGCGCGATGCAGGCGCTGAAGTGCCTTTTGTACGTCCCGCCGAGATTGCCGGTGATCACGCTACTACCTTGGATGTGCTTGAGCATGCGATCCAGTGGCTTAACCCGTCGCCACAGCAAACGCCTTTGCAAGCGATATGCTGCCTGTATGCGACCACTCCCTTTGTCACCACGGATGACTTGCGCCAAGGCTTAGCGTTACTGGACGGCGACACCGTCAAATACAGTTTTGCCGCCACCCGCTACGCCTTTCCGATTCAGCGCAGTATTCATGTCGATGCCGATGGCAGTGTCAGCATGTTGTGGCCCGAGCACTTCACCACCCGTTCACAAGACTTACAGCCGGCCTACCACGATGCGGGAATGTTTTACTGGGGCACGCCAAGTGCTTTTTTAGCGCGCGAACCGGTTTTTTCCCCTCACTCGAAAGCCGTGTTGATCCCTCATTACCGCGTGCAAGACATTGATGAGCCGGATGACTGGCTACGCGCTGAGCTAATGTATCAACTGTTGGAGCAACAAGCCTTGCTATGAGCCATATTGCCATTCGAGTCGATGCCTCCCAAGCGATAGGTACCGGCCACATCAGCCGCATGCATGTGTTGGCTAGCATGCTACAAGGGTCTGGCCATCAGGTGACCTTAGTGTGTCGCGACTTGCCCGGCAATTTGATAGCAGTCAGCCATGAACAAGGCTTAACGGTGGCGGTGTTGCCTGCTCCCAAAAACTCGCTTAGCAACACCGATTGGCTGGGTGTGAGCCAGCGGCAAGATGCCGAAGAGACAACCGCATACGTCGCTAACCAGCCGGTGGATTTGATGGTGGTGGATCATTACGCCCTCGATGCCCGCTGGGAGCAGTCAATTCACATCCAATTGTGCTGTCCGGTGATGGTAGTCGATGATTTAGCCAATCGGCCCCACGATTGCGCGTTTTTGCTCGATCAAAATCCTTGGCCTGATCTCACCACGCGCTACGCATCACGGCTTGTAAATCCACAAACCCGATGCTTATTGGGGCCAGACTATGCACTATTGCGTCCAGCATTTGCCGCCTTACATCAGTCTCCGCCGCCGCGGGAAGATAAGGTAATCGCCTTTTTCTCCGGCACGGACCCGACCGGTGAAAGCCGCAAGCTCGTGGACGCGGTGAAGCACCTAGAAGCCGTTCAACACCTAGAAGAAGAGCAAAAGCTCGATAGGCTGCCTTTCTCGCTATTAATTGTCACCGGCCGGCGTAACCCAGACCGCGATGCATTGTGTAAAGAGCCTGTCCCCGATGGGGTTAGCGTAGTGGAAGCACTGTCGGACTTTGATGCCCACATGGCACGGGCACGCTATGCATTTGGGGCGGCCGGTGTGACCGCCATTGAGCGCAGCTGCTTGGGGGTCCCGAGCACCTTGGTGTGTGTGGCGGAAAACCAACACGCCATGGCCGAGTATCTCGCCGGACAACCGGGCTATCAATACTTAGGACGCGGTGAGCACACCCGCTGGCAAGATTACGCGTCTGCACTGCAGCACCTTGCGGCAAATTGGTATCAGCTTCCTACTCTGCCAGCGATCACCGATGGAAAAGGCGCAGAGCGCGTGGTCGCGGCCTTGGAGCATGACTTATGCAACTAATTTTTAAAGCGGTGAGTCACGCGGACAGTGATACCTTATGGCATTGGCGCAATCGTCCCGCTGTTCGCCAGTTTATGTACACTCAGCATGAAATTAGCCATGATGAGCACAAGGCATGGTTCAGCCATATGCTTGCCAACACGCACCGTTATTTCTATATCGTCTACAAGCGCGTAGACAGCCAACCAAACACCCCGCTTGGCGTGGTCAACCTTGACCTCGATAGCGAGAATAGGACAAGTGCGACCTGGGCTTTTTATGCGGCCCCAGATGCACCGCGTGGCAGCGGCGCACTCATGGAATTTGGCGCATTAAGTTTAGCATTTGAGACCTTGGGTGTGACCCAGTTGAACTGTGAAGTGCTCAGTCATAACCAGGGAGTGGTTCGGCTACATCAACGCTTTGGCTTTCGTGAAACGCCGCAAAGTCGGCAACGCACCTTTTCCCTGCCTGAGGGAAAAACAGTCGAGATTGTGTGCCTGTCTTTGTCCGCTGATGAGTGGCAGCAAGACGCCAGCGCCCTTCAAACCAAACTGAATATCGATGCGGTTTATGAACAACGACATTAAAATTGCAGGCCGTTTGATCGGTCCCCAGCATCCTCCCTATATCATTGCCGAAATGTCGGCCAACCATAATGGTAGCCTTGAGCTTGCCAAGCAAACCATCTCCATGGCCAAAGCCTGCGGTGCCGATGCTGTCAAAATGCAAAGCTATACCGCCGATACCATTACCCTTGATTGCGACCACGATGAATTTCAGATCAAAGGCGGACTGTGGGATGGTTATAGTCTCCACCAACTATATCGCTGGGCACAAACCCCGTTTGAGTGGCACAAGCCGTTATTTGATCACGCACGAAAGGAGGGTATCACCCTATTCTCTTCTCCTTTTGATTGCTCAGCGATTGACTTGCTCGAGGATCTTAACGCCCCCGCCTATAAAATTGCCTCGTTCGAGGCGATTGATTTGCCTTTGATTCGCTATGCCGCGCAAACCGGTAAACCGATGATCATCTCAACCGGCATGGCTGACGAGACAGAGATCGCCGAGGCGGTAGCGACCGCCCGTGATAACGGCTGTCGTGAGCTGGTGTTGCTTCATTGTATCAGCGCCTACCCCGCGCCAATTGAACAAAGCCATCTGCGAACCATTCCAACCTTAGCCAGCCGCTATCAAACATTGGCGGGTTTATCCGATCATTCGCTGACCAATACCGCCGCGATCGCAGCCGTGGCACTCGGCGCGTGCGTGATTGAAAAACATGTGATGCTCTCTGAAAATTCGGGAGGCCCGGATGCTGCTTTCTCGCTTACGCCACCTGCACTCAGTGCGCTTTGTGAGCAAACCCACGCGGCGTGGCAAGCGTTAGGAGAAAGCGCCCTCACCACCCGAGAGGCCGAGTCGAGCAACCGTCAATTTAGGCGCTCTTTGTATGTCTGTGAGGATATCGCGCCCGGTGAACCACTCACGCCCGATAATGTGCGCAGTATTCGTCCTGGCTTTGGGCTGGCGCCGAAACACTATGATGCCGTGATCGGAAAACGAGCAACACGCGCGTTAACCAAAGGCACCGCGTTGTCATGGGAGGATATAGGCTCATCGTCTGAGTGAAAAACGCCTTGGCCACTAACAAAAAAACCCGGCTCACTCGCCGGGTTTTATCATCGTGCGATAACACTATTATTACATTTGAGCGATCATGTCGTCTGCAAACTCAGAGCACTTACGTAGGCTCGCACCTTCCATTTGACGCTCGAAGTCATAGGTCACAGTTTTGTTGGCGATGGTTTTTTCCATTGATTTGATCACCAAATCAGCGGCTTCAAACCAGCCCATGTGACGCAGCATCATTTCTGCTGACAGGATAAGCGAGCCTGGATTTACCTTGTCTTGGCCCGCGTATTTTGGCGCCGTGCCGTGGGTAGCTTCAAACAGTGCCACACCGTCACCAATGTTGGCACCTGGGGCGATACCAATACCACCAACCTGCGCTGCCAAAGCATCAGATACGTAATCACCATTCAAGTTCATGGTGGCAATCACATCATACTCTGCAGGGCGCAACAGAATTTGCTGCAAGAAAGCATCTGCGATGGAATCTTTAATAATGATTTCTTTACCGGTTTTTGGATTTTTCATCGTCATCCACGGACCGCCATCAAGCAACTCGGCACCAAACTCTTTATTGGCTACTTCGTATGCCCAATCTTTAAACGCCCCTTCGGTAAACTTCATGATGTTACCTTTGTGGACGATGGTCAGTGAGTCGCGATCGTTATCGATGGTGTACTCGATAGCCGCACGAACCAGACGCTTGGTACCTTCTTCAGAAATCGGCTTGATACCGATACCACACTGCTCTGGGAAACGGATTTTGTTGGCACCCATTTCTTCGCGCAGGAATTTAATCACTTTATCGGCTTCTGCGGTGCCCGCTTTAAACTCGACACCCGCGTAGATGTCTTCTGAGTTTTCACGGAAGATCACCATATCGGTATCTTCTGGCTTTTTCAGAGGGCTAGGAACGCCAGTGAAGTAACGTACCGGACGCGCACAAATGTAGAGATCGAGCTCTTGGCGAAGGGCCACATTCAGAGAACGAATACCACCGCCAACAGGCGTTGTCAGTGGGCCTTTAATCGCCACTTTGTATTCACGAATAAAGTCGAGTGTTTCAGCCGGTAGCCATTGATCATCACCGTATACCTTGGTGGATTTTTCACCGGTGTAGATTTCCATCCATGAAATCTTACGCTCACCGTTGTAGGCTTTAGCAACTGCGGCATCAACAACTTTGATCATTGCAGGGCTAACATCCATCCCGATGCCATCCCCTTCAATGTAAGGGATCACAGGGTGGTTAGGGACTACCAGTTTTGTGCCGTCGAGTGTAATTTTTTCACCTTCCGCCGGTACAACTACTTTACTTTCCATTTTAATCTCCTAGCGTCCATTTGTTATCTTTGTGTAAGATGCGCAACGAGGATACTCGAATTCATACAACACGCCAAACAGATTATTACGTGTATAATACCAAAGTCTCATTTGCCGTTTAATCTATTTGACAGCCCGTATGCCATATAAATCCCGCTCTCAGCCAGCGTCAAAGGCTGTTTCAAACACCACTGCCAAATCATCTCAACACGCACAGGATTCACGCGCGACGGCGATGACCACTAAAGTGATACTTGTTAACAAACCTTATAACATGTTGACCCAGTTTAGCGGTGAGCCCGGTGACAGCACATTAGCCGACATCGTCTCCGTAAAAGACGTGTACCCGGCCGGTCGACTCGACAAGGACAGCGAAGGCTTGCTGGTGCTCACCAATAACGGTGTCTTACAAGCCAGATTAACCCAGCCTTCATCTAAATCTCCCAAAACCTATTGGGTCCAAGTGGAAGGTGAGCCCAGCGATGAAGCGATTCAAGCGCTTTGCGACGGTGTGGAGCTAAAAGATGGTCTAACGCTACCCGCTGAGGTATCAAAAATGGCGTCACCCGCCGTGTGGGAACGCCATCCTCCGGTACGCTATCGCGCCAACATTCCCACTACCTGGTTAAAGGTGGTGCTGCACGAGGGGCGAAATCGACAAGTACGCCGGATGACTGCCCATATTGGCCACCCGACGCTGCGCTTGATTCGCGCCCAACTCGGCGCCTGGCAGCTGGATGATTTGCAGCCAGGCCAGTGGTGTGAGGTTGATCCGCCGAAAGGCTTTGAGCAGTTCACCCCTAAACCCAAAGGGCCAAAAGGGAAAGCACCGCGTGGGCGCACTCGATCGTCCAAGCGCGCACCGTCGAAGAAGGCTCGATAAAGCCAAGCTTCACAGCAATTGTCGTCACCGCTCTGAGATTAGATACCACGCACAGACACGCCGTGAATCCATCCCTGGAGGCTCCGCCGCGCCATCCATGGCGCGGAGGGTCTTTGCGCGGCACCCAATCACAGACTATGTCCGCCATTGATATTTAATCGCATCAACATAAGCTACATCGGTCGCCGTCCACGCAACCATCTATCTACTTTAGATAACGGTTAACGTGTGAGCCTTATCACATCTGTATCCGGCGATTTGATTCTGTTAAACTCAGCGTCCGTTTATTGATAGCAGCATTTGTGATCGCCATGTCAGATAACAGCAGCAAAAAAGTGATTGTCGGAATGTCCGGCGGTGTTGATTCGTCCGTTTCTGCCTACTTGTTGAAACAACAGGGTTATCAGGTCGAAGGCCTGTTTATGAAAAACTGGGAAGAAGATGACAACGAAGAATACTGCTCTGCTGCAGAAGACTTGGCCGATGCGCAAGATGTCTGCGATAAGTTGGGCATTGAGCTACATACCATTAATTTTGCCGCTGAGTATTGGGACAATGTGTTCGAGCATTTTTTGACCGAGTACAAAGCAGGCCGTACGCCGAATCCAGATATTCTGTGCAATAAAGAAATTAAATTTAAGGCATTTCTCGAGTTTGCCGACGAAGTGCTAGACGCCGATTATATTGCTATGGGCCATTATGTGCGTCGATCTTTCCCCGACAATGGTGAAAAAGCACAGATGCTGCGTGGCCTTGATAGCAATAAAGACCAAAGCTACTTCTTATATACACTCAGCCACGATCAGATTGCACGTAGCTTATTCCCAGTTGGCGATCTCGAAAAGCCACAAGTGCGCCAAATTGCCGAAGAACAAGGCTTGGTGACCGCAAAGAAAAAAGACTCCACTGGGATCTGCTTTATTGGTGAGCGCAAATTTACTGACTTTTTATCGCAGTACTTACCCGCGCAACCGGGGCCCATCGAAACGACCGATGGCGAGAACATCGGTGAGCACCAAGGTCTGATGTATCATACCCTGGGCCAACGTAAAGGCTTAGGGATTGGCGGATTAAAAGGCGGTAACGGTAGCGAAGCGCCCTGGTATGTGGTCGATAAAGACGTTGAGCGCAATGTACTGATTGTAGGTCAAGGCCATGATCATCCACGCTTATTCTCTGCAGGCTTAATAGCAGCCCAATTACACTGGGTCGATCGCGAGAATGTGACCGAGACACGCCGTTGCACAGTCAAAACCCGATATCGTCAACACGATATATCATGTACTATCACGCCTGTTGATAATGACACCATAAAAGTGACATTCGACGAGCCGCAAATTGCGGTCACCCCTGGCCAATCCGCTGTTTTTTATGACGGCGACGTGTGTTTAGGTGGTGGTATTATCGAGCAACGTATTTAAGGAGCCGTGATCAGTGGCAGAGACGATTTATGATCGCACCCTCGCTTTTGCGAGCATTTGTCAGGCAGCAAAACTGGTGCAAGATGTGTCCCGTCAGGGCTATTGTGACCAAGACGCGCTCAGTACCAGCTTAAGCAGCATCGTGATGACGAACCCGTCCTCGACGCTCGATGTGTTTCGCGGTGAGGTCGGTAATGTCACTGGCGGCGGTGAGTCAGGGCTCCATTTAGGCTTGGAAGCGCTGATCAGCCAGCTGGATAATAGCAGCAACGGTAGCGAGCTAATGCGTTATCTGATCAATTTGCTCGCCTTAGAGCGCAAGCTTGCCAGCCGTCGTGATGCCATGGCGCAATTGGGCGATCGGATCGAAACCATCGAGCGCCAATCGAGCCACTTTGATCTGCTTGATGAGCAAATGATCAGTAATCTTGCCAGTATTTATCTCGACGTCATCAGCCCATTGGGCCCGCGTATTCAGGTTTCTGGCGACCCGCAACACCTACAACAAACCGGCGTGCAACATCGTGTGCGTGCCCTCTTGTTATCTGGTATCCGTAGTACCGTACTATGGCGCCAAGTAGGCGGTAAACGCCGACATCTCATTTTTGGTCGTAAACAAATGGTTGAGCAGGCCAAAACTATTCTAGCCCGTAGCTAATCAGATTGAACTCAGGAGACATAAAATGGAACTGTCAGCGCTGACTGCTGTTTCCCCGGTCGATGGCCGATATGGTACGAAAACGATTGCGTTACGATCGATTTTCAGTGAATTTGGATTGCTAAAGTATCGCACCATCGTTGAAATCCGCTGGCTGCAAAGCTTGGCAGCCACTGACAGCATCAAAGAAGTGCCTGCATTTAGCGATGACGCCAACGCCCTCCTCGATCGGATTGCCGCTGAATTTGATGAGCAAGACGCCGCCCGAATCAAAGAGATTGAGCGCACCACTAATCACGACGTCAAAGCGGTTGAGTACTTTTTAAAAGAAAAAATTGCTCAACACCCAGAGATTCATGCGGTTAGCGAGTTTATTCACTTTGCCTGTACCTCGGAAGATATCAATAACCTATCTCACGCACTGATGCTTAAAGACGCGCGTGATACGGTGATCTTACCGGAAATGCAGCAGCTTGCCGATGCAGTTAAAGACTTGTCACAACAATTCCGCGATGTGCCGATGCTCTCTCGCACCCACGGCCAACCGGCTTCGCCGTCGACCATGGGTAAAGAAATGGCGAACGTTGCCTACCGCATGGCGCGTCAGATTAAGCAAGTCGAAAGCACTGAAATCCTCGGCAAAATCAACGGTGCAGTGGGTAACTACAACGCCCATTTGTCGGCCTACCCAGAGATTGATTGGCACGCCTACAGCGAAGCCTTTGTCACTTCGCTCGGTATCGACTGGAACCCGTACACCACTCAAATTGAGCCGCATGACTACATTGCTGAGCTCTTTGATGCCGTGGCGCGTTTTAACACCATTTTGATCGATTTTGATCGTGATATCTGGGGCTATATCGCGCTGGGTCACTTCAAGCAAAAAACGGTTGAAGGTGAAATTGGCTCGTCGACCATGCCACATAAAGTCAATCCGATTGATTTCGAAAACTCGGAAGGTAACCTCGGCCTGGCGAATGCAATTTTCTCTCACCTGGGGCAAAAGTTGCCGATTTCTCGCTGGCAGCGTGATCTGACCGATTCGACAGTATTACGTAACCTGGGTGTCGGCGTGGGTTACACCCTAATTGCTTATGCCTCGACCCTTAAAGGGATCAGCAAGCTAGAAGTCAACCAAGCCGCGCTAGAAGCCGAGCTGGATAAGAACTGGGAAGTGCTTGCCGAACCGATTCAAACCGTAATGCGTCGCTACGGCATTGAAAAGCCGTACGAGAAGTTGAAAGAGCTCACGCGCGGTAAACGGGTGGATGGCGAAGGCATGCGTGCTTTTGTTGATGGCCTCGACTTACCTGAGCATGAAAAAGCGCGCTTGAAGCAAATGACACCGGCTAACTACATTGGTGATGCGGTCAAGCTCACTGACAAACTTTAAGCAAAACGTTCTCATACCTCACGGCCTCCATTGGGGGCCGTTTTTTATCCCCCTCGCACCGCCCCGCTCAGCGCGTTATACTGCCGCAAATTCCTTAACCTGTGATGCTATGTATCAGTTTCAATTTTCCATTGCCGACTTTATGTCCACCTATTGGCACCAAGCGCCTACCGTTATCCGTCAAGGCTTTATAGACTTCGAGGATCCCATCGACCCAGAGGAAGTCGCAGGCTTGGCGATGGAAGCCGATATTGATTCTCGCATGGTGACACACGCGAATGGTCAATGGCAGGTTGCCCACGGACCGTTTGAGGATTTTAGCAACTTTCCTGATACTCACGCGCAACTGATTGTTCAGGCAGCCAACCACTGGCACCCAGGCGCCCGCGAGTTAGCCAGTGCCTTTTCGACACTGCCTCAGTGGTTATTCGACGATCTTATGGTGTGCTATTCCCAGCCGCAAGGTGGCGTGGGACCCCATATCGATCAATACGATGTCTTTATTGTTCAAGGGCAAGGGCGTCGTCGCTGGCGCGTTGGGCCGAAAGGCGATTATCAAGATGCCAATCTCGAGACCGGTCTCAAGCAAATTACTGGCTTTGATGCCATTATCGATGTCGAACTAGCCCCTGGCGATATTCTTTATATTCCACCCGGTTTCCCGCACGAGGGTGATACCCTAGAACCTTCGCTCAGTTACTCGATTGGTTATCGATCGCCAAAAGCGCGCGAGCTACTCAGTAGCTACGCGGATCAAGTGATTGTTGATGAAGCGGGCGATAACCACTTCCATTGGCCCGCGATGCCAGCGCAACCCGATGCGCCAGCGGCACTCGACCCACAACATCTCGCCCAAATGGATGAGATGATGATGGCATTAATGCAGGACGAAACCCGTAAAAAGCGCTGGGTTGGCGAGTTTCTCTCTCAGGCTCGACACGAGCTCGATTTGCTCAGCCCCGATCCGCAGTGGCAGCCTGATAGCCTCAAAGCCGCCATGCAAGATGGTCTGTGTTTAGAAAAACTCAGTGGCTTACGTGCTTTTTATCACGCTGATCAGTCAGAAATAATTTTTATGCTCGGTGAAAGCTTTGACTTACCGGAAGGCTGTGAGTCACTGACGCCTAAGCTGTGCAATCAGCGTTTTATCGATTGGGAAATGCTCGGTGAAGCCGCTGAAAATAGCCTATTTTGGCCGATGCTCACGCTGTGGGTAAACCGCGGCTACTGGTATCCTTTAGACGAGGTACCAGAATAACCGCGATTTTTTGCAAAAGATCGCGCTCGATGGTTGATAAAAAAGCGCAGGAAACACACCTGCGCTTTTTTTCATATTACGTTTTTTACGACGCCAAAAGCTGTCGATTATCTATCTTTTGGATCCAGCGCATCACGCAAACCATCACCGACATAGTTAAAACAGAATAGCGTCAGCACCATAAAGGTCGCTGGGAACAGCAGCTGCCAGATTGCTATTTCCATCGTTTGTGCCCCTTCTTGTAGCAAAGCACCCCAGCTGGTCATTGGCTCTTGCACGCCCAGACCCAAGAAACTGAGGAAGGATTCGAACAAAATCATGTTCGGCACCAACAAGGTCGAATACACAGCGACAATCCCTAATACGTTCGGCACGATGTGGCGGGTAATAATATGACGTGTGCTCACCCCTGAAACATGCGCCGCCTCAACAAATTCTTTACTGCGTAAGCTGAGCGTTTGACCACGAACGATACGGGCCATATCCAGCCAGGCAATACAACCAATCGCCACAAAGATCAGTACGATATTCCGACCAAAGAAGGTCACCAACACAATCACGAAGAACATGAATGGAATCGATTGTAAGATCTCAACCAAGCGCATCATCACCGCATCGGTACGGCCGCCAATAAAGCCAGAAGTTGCACCATATAGTGTACCAATCAGGACGGCGACAAAGGCCCCCATGACACCAACCATGATCGATATACGCCCGCCCATCATGGTACGCGTAAACAGATCTCGCCCAAGGGCGTCAGTGCCAAACCAGTGGCCATCAAGACCCAATGTCGGGGCCGCATGGATGGCGTACCAGTCGGTCGCATCATAAGCATAAGCACTCAGGGACGGACCCAATAGAACACTCAAACCAATAATGACAAGGATCACCAAGCTGGCCATCGCGGCTCGGTTACGTTTAAAGCGTATCGCTGCGTCCTGCCAAAGGCTTCGCCCTTTTACATCCACTTCTTCTGCGAAGTTTTCTAGGGCGTCAATGTTTTCTTTTTTCGTCAGCATCATGTCACCCCTAGTAACGGATCTTAGGATCGATATACGCAAGTAGGATATCGACAATGGCGTTGAAAAGAATGGTCAGCGTCCCGATTAAAATCGTACAACCCAGTACCAGTGAATAGTCACGGTTAAACGCAGCGTTAACAAATAGCTTACCGATGCCAGGTAGCCCAAAGATGGTCTCGATCACCACCGAGCCGGTAATAATCCCAACAAAGGCTGGCCCCATATAAGACACCACCGGCAACATCGCTGGCTTAAGCGCATGCTTGACAATAATGGTCGGGTAGCTCAACCCTTTGGCGCGTGCAGTACGAATAAAATTACTGTTCAGGGTTTCAATCATGCTGCCACGGGTCACACGCGCAAACGTGGCAACGTAGAGTAACGACATGCCAATCACGGGGAGCACCATAAAGTGCCAACCTCCCCCTTGCCAGCCACCGGCCGGTAACCAGCCCAAATTAATGGCGAAAATATAAATAAGCACAGGCGCGAGCACGAACGATGGCATGACCACCCCGAGCATCGCGGTCGACATAATGGTGTAGTCAATCCAGGTATTTTGTTTCAGCGCGGCAATGGTACCGATCGTGACCCCAAACAGCAGGGTGAACACAAATGCTATCGCGCCGATTTGCGCCGAAACAGGGAGAGAGTCAGCAATCAATTCATTAACGCTATAGTCAATATATTTAAACGAGGGACCAAAATCCCCTTGTAAGATATTGCCTAAATAGGTGGTGTATTGCTCAAACACGGGCTTATCTAAGCCGTATTTGGCATTAATATTTTCCATTACCGCCGGGGGCAATGGACGTTCACTTGAAAAAGGGTTGCCAGGCGCAAACCGCATCAAGAAGAAGGAAACAGTGATTAAGACCAACAGCGTTGGGATCGCTTCCAATATTCGCTTCGCGATAAATTTCAACATAGCTCTACCGTCAACATTAGCTCTTGCATAAATACGAGCTGTTCCATGTTAGTTAAGCATCACAGCAAGCGCTGCCTTGGGCATTTCCACAAACAGCGAAACCATCAAGGGAGTCGTAATAAACGACTCCCTCACTTAGCCGTGAATCAGGGGTTACTCCGCTTTGATGTAAAGATCTTTGGAGAAGATCTTCTCTTCCGCGTTATTGGCTGGGAAGCCACCGACTTGGGGGCTAAGCAGACGCGCTTTTACATACTGATAGATTGGCGCAATCGGCATGTCTTTCGCCATTTGTGCCTCTGCATCAAGGTATAGTTTGCTACGTTCCGCCTCGTCTGTAGTGGTCATCGCTTTTTGCATGATAGCGTCATAAGCTTGGCTATCGTAGTGCACACCGCCTGAGGTATTGGTGCTTCGCATTAAGCTGAGGAAGGTCGACGCCTCGTTGTAATCACCACACCAGCCGGCACGGGCCACGTCAAAGTTACCCTCGTCTTTGGTGCTTAGGTAGGTTTTCCACTCTTGGTTGTTCAGATCGACAGACACGCCGAGCTTGTCTTTCCACATTTGACCAATCGCAACGGCCAGTTTTTTGTGGTTTTCACTGGTGTTATACAGCAGTGAGAAATCAAGCGGATTATTTTCACCAAATCCTGCCTCTTTAAGCAAACGCTTAGCTTCTGCATCACGCTCTTCTTGGGTCATTTTGGCGTATTCTGGCAATTCAGGCTCAAATCCGGCGGTGATCTCTGGTGTTAAGAAATAAGCCGGTTTTTGGCCCTGACCCAGTAAAGCGTCAGTGATTACATTGCGATCAATGGCATAAGACAATGCTTTACGGATGCGGACGTCATCAAAAGGTTCACGCTTGGTGTTAAAGATGTAGTAATAGCTACACAGGTTACCCACGATAGAGAGGTCGTCTGGATGCTCGCTTTTCAAACGACGGAAATGCTCATTGGGGATCTCGTAAGTCATATCAATTTCACCGGCCAAGTAGCGGTTCATTTCTGCGACTTGGTTTTCAATCGGCAAGAAAGTGACTTTGTCGAGTGTGGTATTGTCGTTATCCCAGTACTGCTCATTACGCATTAATTCGATACGCTCGTTGATTACCCAGTTATCGACCACAAACGCGCCATTACCAACGAAGTTTTCTGGTTTGGTCCACTGATCACCATGCTTTTCTACGGTCTCTTTATGGACTGGCTTCATGGTGGTGTGACCCATCATTTTCACCAAGTACGGAACCGCTGAGTCAAGCGTGATCTGTAACGTGTGATCGTCGAGTGCTTTAACCCCTAAGGTGTCTTTATCTTTTTCACCTTTGATGATGGCTTTGGCATTCTCCATGTGGGTATAACCCAGATACCATGAGTAAGGCGACGCCGTCATTGGGTCAGCGACACGTTTAAAGCTGTATTCAAAGTCTTGTGCAGTGACGGGATCGCCGTTTGACCATTTGGCTTCATCGCGCAGGTAGAAGGTAAAGACTTTGTTATCTTTGTTTTCCCAGCGCTCAGCCACACCAGGAATCACATTACCGTCGGCGTCTTGGTTAACCAGACCTTCGAGCAAGTCACGAATAACATGTGACTCTGGCACGCCTTGGGTTTTATGTGGATCGAGAGAAGCCACTTCCGCCCCATTACCACGAACTAGCTCTTGTACATCAGCAAGTTGGGGTTCGCCGGCGGCGGTTTCAGTTTTTTGCTCAGGGGCTGTTTGGGAGGTTTGTTTTTGCTCGGGCTCACTGCATCCTGCGAGAGCCAAAGAAAGGCCAGCGCCCATAAAAAGGGTTCGGGTGATCGTGTTTAGCTTCATCGTGTAACTCCATAACAATCGCTATTGCATCCATGACAATCGTCGCAGCCAGCGGGAGCATCCATTTGCACAACTCTAGAAGTTGTACTACGCCGTGCTGCGCGACTAAAGGCAAAACATTACCAATCAATACTGTGTTTTGCCATAAACCTGAAGTATTTTGCCATAAAATGAGATTAAAAACTTATCTTTCACTACACTTAAGTCACATAAAAAAACGTTCAGCTGGTAAGACAAGGCAAATTTAGCGCTTTATTCATCACCAGTAACAAAAAACGGTACAAATTGCTGTTTATACTGAATCTGCGGACTTTAAGGCTAGGACTTCACTGGCTTACCGTTTAGAAAGCACACAAGCCTCTACCGAACTCTTTCACCTCAGTGACTTTAACTGGCAAACTACATTAATGTTAATCAATTGTAACGACGATAATAAACGCTATTTGTCAAAAAAACTCAACATAAAAGCGCACGTGTGATGTCAGACAGGTATCAAGGTCACAAAATCGATGGTATTTCAGGTGACCGCTGCGGGAGGGTATTTGCGGTGTCATTCTCTCTGTATAGCCAGCGTGAAAACGCTGGCTATAAGTGATGCCTGTTACTTTTTGGCCTCATCCGGGGTAAATGTCGGACTTTCATCAGGCGAGTGATCATGCGCCTGATCGTTGAGGGCATGGTGTTCCTCGCGGGCCTTCTCCATCTCCGGCATCACATTGTTCAACATCTCTTTCATTTTCTTATTGCTATAGCGCTTGTGTTTCATTGTGTCCTCCTGAACGGATCAGTGTTTGGCACAGTCACACAAAGTAATCATAAACTAGGTAATCACAAACTAGGCAATCACAACCTCGATTGCGTTTTTATTACTTTGGTACAAACCGCTTGTGCAATTTTTAAGCTACACCCTTGTCTCCAAGAAAGCAAAAGATGATCATATTAGCGATTGCATCGACACGAGCCTGATGATGGTCATCTCAACAGCCACGCGGTTATCGGCGTTTTATCAACCAAATTTAAGAAGATTAACTGATAATAATTCGCTTTTTAGAAGAAATACCAATATCGACCACTTTTTAACCAGATTATCTTGTTATTCATTGCTATCTCCCCCATCCTTGTACAAGTGGTGAGACGTTCCCTATCACCACCTTATTTTTCTTCCGACAAAAGAGTGACAAGCAAGACTATGAGACCACAAAGTTCAACCTCGCGCCCCCTGTGCGCACGCGTTCGCCATGGTTACAATCCATACAAAGGAAAAAAACCTCAGGTTAATCGCTAACGCGGTGTTGAAGTGACGATGCGTCAATCTAATAGCCTCCCATGTTGGAGGCTATTTTTTTAATTGCACAATACGCGATTGCACAATGCAGGCCATGAAGCGGATTTGCATTGCAAATTGCGATTTATTCAACCGTCGGTTATGGCTTAAGCCGCTAGAAACGTGCCAAACCCCCGATACAGTTAAGTTTTAAAAAGTAGGCACCCCTTTTGCAGTATCTAGATTATTAGACCAAACCATTGCTCACCAGGAGGTGTACCATGGGACAATCAACACCCATTCTGTTCAACGATCGCCATATATTACCGGGTGGACGCATTCCTCTTCGGATCCCAACCGGAGAAGCGTTGCAAACACTGGTCTTTGCCTTAAAACACGGTCTGCCTTTGGGGGTGTGTATGGCAGAAAGCCAGGCTCAGCGTCAGCATGTCAATATTGGTACCTTTATCGAGATTGAAGATTACACCCGCAGTCAAGAAGATGGATGTTTGGTTGTTACTGCCCGCGGCATTGCGCGTTTTGCGATTCGAGCCTTCAACCACCAGCATGATGAGATGTTATTCGCGACCGTGAGTCCACTCCCTCGCTGGCCTGACTGCCACGTCGATAAGCAAAGCGAACCACTGGTTGAGCGCTTACAATCCATGTTTGAGCGCCACCCAGAGCTACAAAGCATGCATCGTGAGGCAGAGTTCTCCAATTTAACTTGGTTATGTCAACGCTGGTTAGAGCTGTTACCGCTGCCAACCGATGAAAAACAAGCATTAATGGCCAATAACTCTTGTGTCGCTACACGCGATTACCTACTGAGTATGATGCAGGATCCTCACTAGATAGAGGACGATGCTTTCTGTGCTACCTTGCCAATTACGCCCATTTTTCTGTCTTTTTAGGGTGAGGGATAATGCGCTGCGTTATCCCGTTTTTTCACTTTTTATCGTACTTTTCTTCTCCTGCTCACATTTTCGCACCAAGCGTTTCTTCTTAATTCGGACGATTAAGGTAACATTAACGTAATTTTTCTGTCTGTTTAGGTCTCTCGGCAATGCGCCATCCAACGCTTTCTGATCCAGCGATTTCCCACCAAACCGTGTCTGATCAAGATCGATCAGCGCAAAGATCGTCTCACCAAGCAAACGTGACGTCTTCAACACGTATTGTCGCCCTTGGCGGCGGGCATGGCTTAGGGCGAGTATTATCTGCATTAAGTGAGCATGGAAATCGCGTGACCGGCATTGTCACTACGACAGATAACGGTGGATCAACGGGCCGTATTCGCGCCTGCCAGGGAGGAATAGCCTGGGGTGATATTCGTAATTGCTTGAATCAATTAATTACCGAACCATCAGTGGGCTCTATGCTGTTCGAATACCGATTTAAAGGCAAAGGCGAGCTGAATGGGCATAATTTAGGCAATTTAATCCTGACGGCGCTCGATAATTTATCCGTTCGCCCCTTAGAAGCGATTCAGCTGATTCGCGATCTATTAGATGTACGTCCGCATCTTCTGCCGATGTCTGAACACCCAGCAGAATTAGCCGCATTAACGGCCGACGGCGAAACCGTCGCGGGGGAAACACACATTGATGAGCTCTCTGCGCCCCCCACACGTTTATTTCTCTCGCCAACCGTACCGGCCACACGTGAAGCCATGGATGCAATTGCACAGGCAGACATGATACTGCTCGGCCCCGGCAGTTTTTTAACCAGTGTCATGCCACCTTTACTGGTTCCCGAATTGGGACGAGCGCTCAAGCATACGCAAGCAAAAATTGTTTTTATCCGTAATTTAGGCAAAGAAATCGGTCCGGCGGGCGAGATGTCTCTCGATACTATGTTGGCGTGGTGCGAACGTGCGATGGGAGGCAAAAAGGTTGATGTTATACTCGGAGAGAAAAGCGCGACACAGCTTGACCCAGACTATCAACAAAAAGAGGCCGAGCTGGCCTCTTCAAATCATCATTGGCGTCACGACCGGGATAAGCTACGTCAAGCTATTGATGAAGTCCTGCTCGACTGCCATCTCCCGGTATGTTGACGCCGTCCCTTGCAGCATTTCGGTAAGCTCATCCAGATGATGTGACATCCACTCGCGCTGGCCTTGCTTAACACGCGATTCGCACTCGCGCGCCATTTCGGCTAAATCATCGGCACCAAAACTGGCGGCACTGCTTTTAATCGCATGGCTGATTTCACGGATTTGCTCAATTGATGGCGAGCCAGCCAGTTGAGAGTGATACTGAGATAATTCATCACTAAATACAGTGAGCAAAACGGTCACCGTATCCTCTCCCACTTCTAATGCCAATCGACGCAATGTTTCAGTATTTACTGTGGTGGCCATACATCCGTTCCTATCATTCATTCGCCGCCGTTTTTTGCCAGGCTTGCAGTTTTCGGTACAAGGTTGAAGGACTCACTTCGAGTAACCCGGCCGCTTGCGGGATATTGCCATTACACACATCAATCGCCGCTTCAATGGCGCGCTTTTCAATTTTCCATAAAGGCTCGATATCCGCTTTACTCAACGACGAAGGCGTTGAATCTGATGACTCTCGCGTCACCAGGTGATTCGGCGAAAAGGCACTCGTCGTGACTTCAGACCCTGCGTTATGCTGCGGTGATGCAATTTCGGCACCAGAAACGCGATTCACAGGAGAAGGAAGCATTTCTTTGCTGACTTCTTCACCATTATGTAGCACAACGATGTTGCGAATCACATTTTGCAATTGACGAACGTTACCCGGCCAGTCATAACGCAGCAGGAGATCGGCTACCTCATCACTGAAGCGACAAAAATCTTTACCCTCTTCTGCAGAAAATACAGCGAGCAAGGCATTGGCAATCGCGAGTACATCGTCACCGCGTGCGCTTAAAGGTGGCAGTTCAAGTGGAATCACGTGCAGGCGATAATAGAGGTCTTCACGAAACTTTCCTTGCTGAACCTGAAGCCAAGGATCTTGGTTGGTTGCACAAACAAATCGAACATCCACGTTTTTGACATGCGAAGAACCGACTTTTTGAAAGCTACCCGTTTGAATGAAACGTAGCAATTTGGATTGCAAATCCATATCCATTTCGCAAATTTCATCTAAAAAGAGAGTGCCGCCATGCGCCATTTCTGCCGCCCCTTCACGCTCAGCCGCCGCCCCGGTAAACGCGCCTTTAACATGGCCAAACAGCTCACTTTCAATCAGATCTTTGGGAATAGCGGCACAATTTAATGCAACAATAGGCTTATTACTGCGGGTGCTGGCTGCATGAATGGCCTCGGCACAGACTTCTTTCCCGGTGCCACTTTCACCTGTAATAAAAACAGTCGCTTTGCTGGGGGCGGCGGATTCAATCACGCGGTAAACCGCTTGCATCGGTAAGCTACTGCCGATGAAGCCATGATATTCGCTTTCGGGCTTGCTGGTTTTGGATTGATGGCTGGATTTAGGCTTGAGCGACTTATTCACCGTGACGCGCAATTGATCCGCTTCACAAGGCTTAATTAAGAAATCATTGGCGCCATGGCGCATCGCGTCGACTGCCGCGTCAATCGAGCCATGAGCGGTCATGATGATCACCGGCAAGTCTGGCGCGACAGCACGGACTTTTGCCAGCACATCAATCCCTGACATATCGGGCAGGCGAAGATCCAGAATGATCAACGCAAGTTGGTCGCCTTCTTGTTCAAAGAAAGTCAGCGCATCCTGCCCTTTGCCCACAATGGTGACATCGACATCCAAGGGATTTAAATACGATTTGTATAACGCCGCGACCGACGCTGTATCTTCCACCATCAATATTCGTTTATTGGGTGACAGTGCTGGCATTTATCCTCCAAGAATCACATCGCTGCCTGGGGTCTTCATAAAGCATACAGTCTTCATTGAGCCCATAGTCTTCATTGAGCCCATAGCCTTCATAGAGCCTGTAATATTCATTGGCTCAATTGCACGAGCGTATGCGAAATGCGTTGCATTATGCAAAATTTCCCACATTGTATCTTTGCTTGTGGCTTAAAACCACACGTTTTGTCGATGTAATCGCCTTTTTAATTTTTGGCACGCCAAATGCATCCTATTGTGTGACCCTAAGGGGTCACCTAGCCAACTGACGTTGTTTGTGAGTTATTACTCACTGAAACACTGTAGCCAACCTGACTTTTAGGTTGGCTTTTTTTTATCTAGCTTTTTATCTAACTATTGGCGATAAACTGCTCGCGCAGCCCCTGGAGCTGATCGCGCAATTGTGCTGCCGTTTCAAACTCAAGGTTTTGTGCCGCTTCTAACATTTGGCTTTCAAGCTTTTTAATTTCCGCATCAATCGCTTGCGGGGATTTCAGTGCATAATCTGCATCTGGCTCGGCAACAGCACGTAACGACTTCGCGGACGATTTATTCGCCTTGCTTCGCTTACCGGTGCCGATTTCCATCACATCCATCACTTTTTTGTTCAATTTCTGCGGTGTGATGCCATGTTCTTCATTGTAAGCCACTTGTTTGACGCGACGCCGCTCGGTTTCATCAATCGCACGCTTCATCGATTTGGTGATCCGATCACCATATAAAATGGCTTTACCGCGCAGGTTACGCGCAGCACGGCCTATGGTTTGAATCAGCGAGCGTTCAGAGCGCAAGAAACCTTCTTTATCGGCATCCAAAATGGCAACCAAAGAGACTTCTGGCATATCTAACCCCTCTCGTAGCAGGTTGATCCCCACCAAGACATCAAACTCGCCAAGCCGTAAATCGCGAATGATCTCCATGCGTTCAACCGTATCAATATCAGAGTGCAGATAGCGCACGCGCACATCGTGCTCTTGCATATATTCGGTTAGGTCTTCGGCCATACGCTTGGTTAATGTGGTCACAAGCACCCGTTCATTCAGTTCGCGCCGGGCACGTACTTCTGAGAGTAAATCATCGACCTGAGTGGTGACCGGGCGCACTTCAATTTCAGGGTCAATAAGCCCCGTCGGTCGCACCACTTGATCGATGATGTCTGACCCTGATTTCTCTTGCTCATAATTGCCCGGTGTCGCCGAGACATAAACTGTCTGTGGGGCAAGTGCTTCAAACTCATCAAACTTAAGTGGCCGGTTATCCAGCGCCGACGGTAAGCGAAACCCATAATCGACCAGTGTTTCTTTACGTGATCGATCACCTTTATACATGGCACCAATCTGAGACACAGTCACGTGAGATTCGTCGATAATCAGCAAGCCATCAGCCGGCAAATAATCAAATAGCGTCGGCGGCGGCTCGCCTTGAGTCCGGCCACTCAGGTAACGTGAGTAGTTTTCAATCCCGGAACAATACCCCAGCTCGTTCATCATCTCGATATCAAACTGCGTGCGCTGAGTTATCCGCTGCTCTTCCAACAACTTGTTATTTTCAAGCAGCGTTTTTTTGCGATCAGCGAGCTCCACTTTTATCTGCTCAACCGCTTCCAAGATACGCTCTCGCGGGGTGACATAATGCGTTTTGGGGTAAATGGTACAGCGTGGCATATCTTTGACGCTGACTTGACCGGTCAATGGGTCAAAAACGCTAATGGTTTCAACTTCGTCATCGAAAAGCTCAACTCGGATCGCGTCTTTGTCTGATTCGGCGGGGAAAATATCAATCACTTCACCGCGAACTCGGAATGTGCCGCGCTCAAATGCCAGATCATTACGGGTATATTGGAGTTCCGCGAGACGCTGTAAAATAGTGCGCTGATCCAGAATATCACCGCGCCGGATATGTAACATCATTTTCAGATACGCGTCGGGATCCCCCAAGCCGTAAATGGCCGATACCGACGCCACAATGACGACATCACGCCGCTCCATTAAGGCTTTAGTTGCCGAAAGCCGCATTTGTTCAACCTGATCATTGATTGACGCGTCTTTTTCGATAAAGGTGTCGGTTGAAGGCACATAGGCCTCTGGTTGATAGTAGTCGTAGTAAGAAACGAAATACTCCACCGCGTTATCCGGGAAAAACTCACGCATTTCACCATATAACTGAGCCGCTAGGGTTTTATTGGGCGCCAGTATCATCGTGGGTCGATTCAGTTCCGCAATCACATTGGCCATCGTGAATGTTTTACCTGAGCCCGTTACCCCCAATAATGTTTGATGCGCGAGCCCCGCATCGAGCCCCTCACATAATCGGTGAATGGCTTCAGGCTGATCGCCCGATGGTTGAAAAGCAGAATGCAGCGAAAACGTTTTACTCATGAGGCTGTCCTGTTGGGTCATCTGACCAAGTCATCTTATTGTCCTGACTCACCTGACGGAGTCAACGACTCTGACTGCTTACTGGTTGCGTGTAAAATGCGATCTTTTTCGCGTAGAGTTCTTGATCTGAAAATCGGACCTAGGTAACCTATCGGTCCTCTTTTGGAACCCTTACCCCTCCTTCCCGCAAAAAAATCGCAACATTCAATGATCATCACTGTATTTATCCCCGATACTCAATGACTGACGAAAAAATAATCTGTGCATAATATTGACATTCCGCCTTCGTCATACTCGCGCGCACTCACCCATAAAAAATCAATAAAATCATAACCATAAAAACACAAAACAATTTCTTGATTATCGATGTTTTGCATAAAATCAACCATGTAGCGAGTTTATCAAGATTCACACACATGGTTATCCACAGAATCTGTGGGTAACCACTGAAAGCCCTTGCCTTACTGGGGTGAATAAAAGTCAAGTCCAAGTTCGCATCAATGCTTAATCGATCGCCATTGTGGTGCTTTTATCAACGCCAACGGCTAGCTTTTCAGCAGTCAGTTGAAAAGATGGATTTTCTTAGGGTTGATGAGTTGACACTTTTTCAGGGGCTCGCTAAGATTCGCCCCGTTCTCAAGGCAATTCCCCCATAGTTCAGTTGGTAGAACGGCGGACTGTTAATCCGTATGTCACTGGTTCGAGTCCAGTTGGGGGAGCCAACCTTGAAATCAAAAAGAATACATCAGTAAATCGATTCCCCCTTAGTTCAGTTGGTAGAACGGCGGACTGTTAATCCGTATGTCGCAGGTTCGAATCCCGCAGGGGGAGCCACTTCCTTCGTTTTAATTCTACTCTTTCCAAGTCACTGTCTGATCTGCTTCGCAGATTATGTCGCAGGACTGGGCGTCCCCGTTCAATCCCGCAGGGGGAGCCACTTCCTTCGTTTTAATTCTACGCTTTCCAAGTCACTGTCTGATCTGCTTCGCAGATTATGTCGCTATTTAACCAAACGCTATTTAACCAACGTTGACTGAGCTGTCTGCTTAGCCTTGACTATTCTCTCCCTCGAAACAGCATTCTTATATTGATCGCCCCTTCTGTTCTACCACTACCCTTTACTAAGCCGGTCGCAAATCAAGCGTCACTGATAGCTTACAGCGGATCAGGCAAAAACCCTGCTTGATGGCGGTTGTTATAGCCGCTTCAAAGGTCGATAATAGGCAGATCACAAAAACACTAAATGATTAAATAGCATGGTTGAGTATTTGTTGCTATTAGTGGGCACTGTCTTGGTCAATAACTTCGTTCTGGTGGAGTTTTTGGGCCTGTGTCCATTTATGGGCGTATCAAAAAAACTAGAGACAGCGATTGGCATGGGCTTAGCCACAACCTTTGTGCTGACCCTGGCATCGGTGAGCTCGTACCTGGTTGAAACCTATATCCTCATTCCGTTAGATCTTGGCTACTTGCGCACACTGAGCTTTATCCTGGTCATTGCCGTGGTCGTGCAGTTCACTGAGATGGTGGTACACAAAACCAGCCCTACGTTACACCGGTTATTGGGCGTTTTCTTGCCACTGATCACCTCAAACTGTGCGGTGTTGGGTGTTGCTTTGCTCAACGTAAAACAGCAGCACAGCTTTATTGAATCCATCATTTATGGTTTTGGTGCGGCTTGTGGTTTCTCGCTGGTGTTGATTCTATTTGCCGCGATGCGTGAGCGTATTGCCGCGGCTGATGTGCCGGCTCCCTTCCGGGGCGCGTCTGTTGCTATGATCACCGCAGGTCTGATGTCGCTCGCCTTTATGGGCTTTACTGGATTGGTGACCTTATCATGAGTGGAATCGTGATCGCAGTGATTGTTATCGCTGCCCTCGCCGCTATTTTCGGCGCAATTCTTGGTTTTGCCTCGATCCGCTTTAAAGTCGAGGCCGATCCCATTGTCGATCAAATTGATGCCATCCTGCCACAAACGCAATGTGGCCAATGTGGTTATCCTGGTTGTCGACCCTATGCCGAAGCGATTGCTAATGGCGATGAAATCAATAAATGTCCCCCTGGCGGGCAACAAACCATCGAGAACCTCGCCAACCTGATGGGCGTTGAGGCGACAGAATTGGCGCATGATGAAGAAAAAAGTATCAAAACCGTTGCCTTTATCCACGAAGAAGACTGCATTGGCTGCACTAAATGCATTCAAGCGTGTCCTGTTGATGCGATTGTCGGTAGCACCAAAGCCATGCATACCGTGATTGAACAAGATTGCACTGGGTGCGATCTCTGCGTAGCACCCTGTCCGACCGATTGCATTGAAATGATCCCCGTCCAGGACACACCAGAAACCTGGAAGTGGCAGCTCGACCAAATTCCGGTAGTAAACATAACCGACAATCAGGGGGCACGCACCTGATGGAAAGTCTCATTGAACAAATTAAACACGGTCAGATCTGGGATTTTCACGGCGGTATTCATCCACCCGAGCACAAAACCCAATCTAACCAAAACGCGATTCTTGAGCACATACTGCCATCTGAACTGGTTATTCCGTTAAAACAACATATTGGTAGTAAAGGCAAACTACTCGTTAGCCAAGGCGATCAGGTCCTCGCTGGTCAAGCTCTCACCGAAACCGACATTCAGCAATGTGTGCCGGTGCATGCTCCAACCTCAGGCACCGTGATTGCAATTGAAGATAGAACCATCGCCCACCCTTCTGGGTTATCCGATCGCTGTGTTGTGATTCAACCGGACGGTAACAATACATGGGGCGCAAAACCCGCTTTTGCTGAGTATCACACCCAAACACCTGAGCGCCTGATTGATCATATTCGCGCAATGGGCATTGCGGGAATGGGGGGAGCGGGTTTCCCTACCGCCCGTAAACTACAAACCGGCCTCGCACGAACCGAGATACTGATCATCAACGCGGCCGAGTGTGAGCCCTATATCACCGCCGACGATCGCTTGATGCAAGATTGCGCCGATGAAATCGTCGCGGGCATCCAAATTCTCAACCACATTGTGAAGCCAAAACTGGCGGTGATTGGTATTGAGGATAACAAGCCCGAGGCGATTGCTGCGTTAAATGCCGCTGTCGACGCGGTGGAGGACGACATCCTCATTCAAGTGGTGCCGACCAAATACCCATCAGGGGGTGAAAAACAGCTCATCCAACTGATCACAGGAAAAGAGGTACCGGCCAAAGCCTTTCCGGCCAGCATCGGCGTGTTGATGCAAAATATTGGCACCACATACGCGATTAAGCGCGCCGTGCTAGACGGTGAGCCGCTTATCAAGCGCGTGGTAACCCTGACCGGGAAAACGCTCAAAACCCAGCAAAACCGCTGGGCACTATTGGGCACGCCGATTGGCGAACTATTAGCTCAGCACGGCTATAAAGCGGATAAAAAACAGCCACGGGTGATTATTGGCGGCCCGATGATGGGCTTTACGGTGCCTCACGCCAAGGTGCCCATCACCAAAACGACTAACTGTGTGTTGGTGCCAACCCGCAAAGAAATAGCACCAGCCAAACAAGAAATGGCCTGTATTCGGTGCAGTGCCTGTGCCGATGTGTGCCCCGCGCATCTTCTCCCGCAGCAGCTGCAGTGGTACGCGAAAGATCAAGACTATGACAAATGCCAAGACTACGATCTATTTGATTGTATTGAATGTGGCGCGTGTGCCTACGTCTGTCCTAGTGAGATTCCGCTGGTGCAATATTATCGCCAAGCCAAAGCCGAAATCCGCGAGATTGAAGCAGAAAAAGAGGCGGCCGAACGGGCGCGCCAACGCTTTGAAGCCAAAAAAGCGCGGATGGAACGAGAAAAGCAAGAGCGAGAAGAAAAACACCGCAAAGCAGCGGAACGTCGCAAACAAGCTGCACAGCAAAATGCCGGCTCTGGCGATGCCTTAAACGCTGCAGTTGAACGGGTGAAGGCGAAAAAAGCGGCGCAATCGGCCGATAACGACGTGAAACCTGCAGTCGCCGCTGCGATTGCACGCGCAAAAGCCAAGCAAGCCGAGGCAGCGAAATCCGGCAGTGATGAGCCAGATAACAGTGAAATGATGAAGTTGCGCGAGGAGCGCAAACGACAAGCCCGAGCGCGTAAGGCGGCGAAAGAGACGCAAAAACCCGCGCAAGCCATAGCGTCGCAGGCAGGATCAGAAAACACTGACAACCAAGATGGTAAAAAAGACGCCGTAGCGGCTGCCGTTGCCCGCGCCAAGGCCCGAAAAGCGGCGCAACAAGGCGAATCAAGCGCTGATTCGTCGGCTTCGGCTGAAAGCCAAACCGCAACAGCCAACAAAACGTCAGACACTGGCGAGGCCAGCGATAAAAAAGCCGCTGTCGCCGCTGCCGTTGCCCGT